>NZ_JBRIMD010000012.1:0-138766 GCF_052977325.1 Shewanella sp. 0m-6 | reverse complement strand
GAAGTGAAACGCAATATCGCCGATGGTAGTGTGGGGTCTCCCCATGTGAGAGTAGGTCATTTCCAGGCGCCTAATTATTCTCGAAAGAGAAGCGATCAAGCCCGTTGCTAACGCAACGGGCTTTTTTCGTATATGCGAACGCTGAACAGAGCCACTCCCAACGTCGAGTAGATTATTGCTCCTGCATAATCGACACTTCCGTCATCCATGACGGTCGCCCGCCGCTGAGCGGGTTCCCCAGCTTCGTAACAAGTTACTCCGCGTTCAAGTCAGACTGAATACTGCGTATTCAAAGCGCCCAACTTTCACCCCCATGTGTTCGCTGCGCGAACTACGAGAGTAGGCGCCACTTTTATTTCACTTTTGTAAAAGTGAAGACAACACAGGGTTCTTGAAAGAGAAGCAAAAAAGCCCGCTACGATGTAGCGGGCTTTTAAGTTTGTAATCGTTGTAGCTAACTCTAACTAAGGATTTTGTCTAAGATGGCTTTATTAGCATCGGGGAATTCGTACTGGCTGAGTTGTTCTCTTTCAACCCAGTTGACTAGCTGGCCTTCTAAGCCCTTTGCCTCACCACTAAAATTGGTTACCCAATGGATATCTAAGAAGACTTGCTTATCACCATAGTCATGGTGGATTTCCATCATGGGTTCGGTAGCATTTACGTCTAAGTTTACTTCTTCTTTAAGCTCTCTAATGAGCGCTTCTGAAGTCGTCTCTGACTTTTCCACCTTACCACCAGGGAACTCCCACTTTCCGCCTTGGTGCAGGTGTTCAGGACGCTTTGCCAATAAGATGCGTTGATTTTTATCTTGGATCACTCCAACAGCAACGTGGATCAGTTTGCTCATTGGTTTTTATCATCTTCAAATGGGTTTTTATCTAGAAAAAAGTCATCCTCGTCGTAGCCTAATTGATCTAGCATTTCAGGATCGAACTCTGATTTTACTGGGATGGCATTTTTCTCTGACGCCCAATCTCCAAGATCGATTAATTTACAGCGTTCGCTGCAAAATGGCTTGAACTCAGATTCAGCATTCCAGGTTACGGGCTTTTGGCAAGTCGGGCATTTTACGGTTAAAGACATAATGAACCTTGTCAGCTTAGAGCCTGACGTTTAAAAGTGTATAAGTAGATTTTAAAGCGTTAAGTGCAGGTTGCCAACTCGAATTCGATCGCTTGGTCAGAATGCTTCTGTTGGTCGAATTGCACAAAATGTATCGCGTAGCGGTTTCTATGTCCGCTAATGGTTGGGTAGCAGCCCTGTTCGGCGGCGAGTTTGACTCTTATCAGTGATAAAGGCTGTTCACTATTGCCTTGGTAAAAGCCGCCACTAGCCTGTTTTACTTGGTACTGTGTAGTTTGCCTTGTTAAATCTAGCAGTAATTTTACCGGTGACAGTATGCTTGCAAACTGACCCACCCAATCTTGATATTCACTTTGGCGAACCTGCCACGGTTTTGCTAACCAATAATGCAGTTGTGGTAAGTCGAAATTGCAACTCGCACCGGGCATATTGAATCTTTGCCTCAATGCAGACAAGAAGCGGTCATGCTTTAGTTCATGACCTGGGCGTTGAGCGGCTTGTAATATGTCTCTACACGTACTCAACTTTGAGATGTAAAGCTCAACTTGCTCATCATTGATAGTGGGTAGAGATTGCCATTTTGATAAGGCAAACAGTTGCCTATCTAAATCTTTGAGCACTTCACCGCGGTAATCGCAGCGCTCGGTAAGTTCACACAATGAGAAAAGGGGATAAAAACAGCGATGCTGATGATCTTGATCTAGGTTAGCCTGTAGTTGCTCAGCCAAGTATTCTAGGCGCAAGTAACTACGAGTTTTTTCGTTCAGAGGTTGTTCATAGATCAATTCAGTCATGGCGTTATTCAAGAATTACTGGATAATTTTAAATAAAAGTTATGTAGTGCGTGTACCTTGCACTTTAACGCCGATATCTCTCCATGGTTGTCTATGACATCATCAGCTTTTGACAGTTTCTCAGCTCTAGAAGCCTGACTACCTATTATATTTTTTACCTGCTCTGCAGTAACCGCATCTCTGCTAATCGTTCTTTGTTGCTGCAGCTCCGGCGAAATATCCACCAGAAGTGTTCGATCTACTAACCTATCTAACCCGTTCTCAAATAGCAAGGGTACAACCATAATTACATAATCTGATTGTGCATTTTTGCACTGCTGCAGCATTGATTCTCTAATCATTGGGTGTAATAGGTTATTTAGCCATAGTCGCTCGGCGTTATTTGAAAATATCTTTTCTCTAAGCATTGCACGATCAAGGTTACCGTCAGCGAGTAGCGTGTCTGAGCCAAAGTGTTCTGCAATTTTGATAAGACCTGTAGAGCCTTTAGCTACCACTTCGCGGGCGATAATGTCGGCATCAACGAGCGTAATCCCCAGCTCAGCAAAAAGGTTTGCGACAGTGGTTTTTCCGCTACCGATCCCGCCTGTTAGTCCAACTATATAGTCAGCCATAGTGACTCCTTTACTCTTTACGACCCTCTATAAGGTAGAAAGATACCAGTTGGTAATGCTTTCGCCCCAGATCATCGCTATCCAGCCAGCAGCAGCGATGTAAGGTCCAAACGGGATCGGGTTACCATGATTTAATTTTTTGAACACGATAAGTGCGATACCGACTATGGCGCCAACAAGTGATGACAGTAAGATAACCAAAGGCAGCACTTGCCAGCCAAACCAGGCGCCAAAAACGGCCAACAGCTTAAAGTCGCCATAGCCCATGCCGTCCTTACCCGTAAGCAGTTTAAACAGCCAAAACACGCTCCATAAGCTCAAGTACCCTGCTGCTGCACCTATTAAGGCATCTGATGTTGTCGCAAAGGTACCACTTAAGTTAATGATGAGCCCCAGCCATAATAACGGCAGAGTAATCTGGTCTGGCAGTAACATTTCGTCTAGATCTATCCCGGTTAACGCGATAAGACAAAATGTCAGTAAAGTGGTTAGCGCAAACTCTAATGTGGGACCAAAATGCCAGGCTAAAAAGGCAACGAGTGCGCCAGTAATGAGTTCAATAATAGGGTAGCGAGCCGAAATAGGATTGCTACATGCCGCGCATTTGCCCTTTAGCATTAACCAGCCAAGAATGGGCAGGTTATGCATCGGTTTGATATTGGTTTTGCATTTAGGGCAAGCAGAGCCGGGAACAACTAAATTGTATTTCTCTGGAAAAGCATCGATTGGCGCTTCAAGCAGTTTTTTATTGCTATCGAACACTTCTTTTTTGTATTCACTTAAGTAGTGATTGCATTCTTGCTGCCACTCACGCTTCATCATCACCGGCATACGATGAATGACTACGTTTAAAAAGCTGCCGATAACAGCGGCAAACACAAAGCTTAGTGCGATAAAAAGCCAGGGGGTTTGGCTAAAAACAGAAATTAGTTCAGTCATTATTATTCTTTATGTGTTAGTAACTATTTTATTTAGGATCAATAGTTTTGTGTATATTGTAATCAAATACAAGAAGTGCTTAGCCCATTACATTACCCATTTCAAAAATAGGCAGATACATACCGACAATTAGGCCGCCAACAACAGTACCAATCACCACCATCATAATAGGTTCAATCAGACTTGATAAGCCATCAACGGCATCATCCACTTGCATCTCATAGATATTAGCCACTTTGTTGAGCATATTATCTAGCGATCCTGACTCTTCACCAATCATCACCATCTGTACTAGCATATCAGGGAACAGACCGGTTGTGCGCATAGCGACGTTCATCTGCATGCCCGACATCACTTCGGTGCGGATTTTTAAAATCGCTTTCTTGTATACGGCGTTACCCGATGCGCCAGCGGCAGACTCAAGACCTTCAATTAATGGCACTCCGGCGGCAAAGGTGGTGGCTAAGGTGCGGGCAAAGCGAGCCATAGCGCCTTTATGAAGAATGGGACCAATGGCTGGGATTTTTAGTATTAGTTCGTCTACTCTATCGCGAAACATCTGCGAGTTAAGGTGTGCACGCTTAAAACTCCATATGCCAATTATGATGGCGATGGCAAAGATATACCATGAAGCTTGGAGCCACTTTGATATATTGATGATCATTTGAGTAAAAGCAGGTAACTCTGCACCAAAACCTGCAAAGATGCTTTCAAATTGTGGTACTACAAATAACAACAGTAAGGCGGTTACTAAGATAGCGACAATGACTACCGCTGCGGGGTAGAACATCGCTTTCTTGATTTTTGACTTTAAGGCTTCAGATTTTTCTTTATAAGTGGCAACTCTATCGAACACTTGGTCTAGCGAGCCTGAGTGTTCACCAGCACCGACTAAATCCACATAGAGATCATCAAAGTATTGTCGATGCGGTCTTAACGAGTCAGAAAGTGGAATGCCTGATTGTACATCGTTAACTATGGTTGCTAACAGTTCACGCATTTTGGGTTTTTCATGGCCTTTACCGAGCATTTCAAGCGTGGTCACAATCGGAACGCCTGCTGCCAACATGGTCGCGATTTGCCGGGTCATCATGGCGATGTCCATCGCGGTGATTTTTTTTTCAGATTTAAATAGCGGCGCCGACTTTTTACGAACAGCCTTTGGAATAACCCCTTGAGCTTTTAATTGGGCGCGAATTTCTGCGCTAGAAATACCTCGTAATTCACCAGAGGTTTTACCGCCATCGCGGTTGGTACCGCTCCAGGTGTAGGTGATAACTTTAGGCTGAGTTTTTTGCGTTTTTTTTCGCTCTCTAGCTTGCTTGGAGCTTTTGGTTACGATTGCCATGGCGGCCCTTTATATCGTTATTCTATTTCGTGATTTTATAATTGTTATTTTAGGTAACGCTTCATGTCGGTTATTTTTGAGCTGCAAATTTTAAGGCTGAAGCCATTTTATTGTGTCTATTAATGATGTCTATTAATAGTGTCGATTAAAAGCTGGTGACGCGGTTAATCTCTGCGATACTGGTGACGCCTTGAATAACCTTTAACAGGCCTGAATCGCGCAAATCACGCATGCCCTGACTTTTAGCTTGTTTGAGAATTTGTAGTGAATTACCACCTTCCATAATGGTGCGCGCAATTTCATCTGACATCTTCATCACTTCATAGATACCGACACGGCCTTTATAGCCACCTGAGCAGAGATCACATCCGACAGGTTTGTGGGGGATTACGCCTGCATCGACTTGTTGCTGGCTAAAACCGAGCTTTAATAGCTCATCGCCTGGGATATCTTCCGGGGCTTTACAGGTTGGGCAGAGGCGTCTTGATAAGCGCTGAGCGATAATCAAATTAACTGAGCTGGCAATATTGTAACCGGGCACCCCCATATTGATTAAGCGGGTTAATGTTTCAGCCGCAGAATTTGTATGCAGGGTCGATAATACTAGGTGTCCGGTTTGCGCCGCTTTAATGGCAATTTCAGCGGTTTCCAGATCTCGAATTTCACCTACCATCACCACATCAGGATCTTGACGCAGGAATGAGCGCAGTGCCGATGCGAAGGTTAAGCCCGCTTTTAGGTTAATATGGACCTGGTTTACGCCTTCTAAGTTAATTTCGACCGGATCTTCGGCGGTTGAAATATTACGCTCTTCGGTGTTAAGAATATTTAGGCCAGTATAAAGCGAGACGGTTTTACCTGAGCCTGTAGGGCCAGTCACCAATATCATCCCTTGAGGTTTAGAGAGCATCTCTTCATACAATAATCTTTGGTCATCTTCATAACCGAGTTTCTCAATACCGAGCTGGGCAGATGAGGAGTCCAAGATACGCATTACAATCTTCTCGCCCCAGATGGTGGGCAAGGTACTAACACGAAAGTCGATAGATTTTGTGCGCGATAGCTTCATCTTAATACGGCCATCTTGCGGTACGCGGCGCTCGGCGATATCAAGTTTTGACATCACTTTTAAGCGGGCAGATATACGGCCTGATAAGTTTACCGGCGGCTCGGAGACTTCATGCAAGATGCCATCGATACGAAAGCGAATGCGATAACGCTTCTCGTAAGGCTCAAAGTGTAAGTCTGATGCGCCTTTACGGATGGCGTCAGTTAAAATTTTGTTGATATAGATGACAATTGGCGCGTCATCTTTGCCGTCACCAGCTTGCTCTTGCTCACGTTTATCTGTGTCTGTCACCTCGATGCCAGCTAAGGCATCGGCATCGATATTATCCAGTTCTAGGCCGCTAATATCATCTTCTAACACTTTCTCTAGCGCTTTAGTGAGCTTGTCGTCTTCAACTAAAATCGCTTCAGCGTGCAGGCCTGCGCTAAATTGAAAATCTTCCAGTGCCGCAATATTAGTGGGATCTGAGGTGGCAATATAGAGGCGGTTGCCGCGCTTAAATAGCGGCAGACATTTATGCTTTTCGATCAGCTTCTTATTGAGAAACCCTTCAGGAATTGAACCGATATCGAATTCATTGAGATCCAGCAGTGGTGTGCCATATTCTTCATAACAAAGCTTAGCAATGTCATGAGCTGAGATAAGCTTGCTGCTGATAATGGTACTGACTAAAGAGGTTTTATGCTTACGAGAATTAGATACCGCGGATGCAACCTGTTCTTCGCTGAGTAAACCTTTGCGAATAAAGAGAGTTGATAAACCTAGATGTAAGCCGGTTGTTGGCATGAAAGGTTGGAATTCCTAATGTAGAACTGAACATAGAATGGTACAATTTACTCTATGTTCAGTTTTGCAAAATTAATTACTATGAAGCTGTGCAGTTCTTAATTGTAACACCTGCACCACCAGTACCAGTCAATGCACATGCCCAAGTCATTTCGCCATTAGCCTCAACTGTAGGTGTTAATGTTGCTGCAACACCACTGACAGTATTTGTGATCGCACCTGCAGTAGTGCCTTCACAGTAAGGTATCGCAACTAGAGCCGGATCACCATTGCCTGCAGCTACTGCGCCACAATCTAGAGTGTTATAAACAGACCATCTTTCAGCAACCTTAATTTTTGAACCACTCATAGAAGCAACCGCATTGGTCGCATTAGCCTTTGCCACATAATCTTGATAAGCAGGCAATGCAATCGCTGCCAAAATACCGATAATCGCTACTACGATCATCAATTCAATTAGGGTGAAGCCCTTAGCTTTGTTCATTTGTAACTGTTTCATATCTATCTCCATTAGAAAGCTTTGAAGTTTTTGGGGAGCGACCTAATCATGGTATTTCGATTAGTTATCTCGTAAATTATTAATCACCGCTAGTCATAGATATGATTAGCACGGGTTTAATAATTGGATTAAGCGCGTATCCAAAAATATATTCAGTGTAAATAGTGCTTCAACCTTGCTTGATGCTCCTGCGTTAGCACATCGCATTGCTCCATGCTAATCATGAAGCTCCATGCTAATCATGAATAAATGATGACTAGCGCGACGAGAGGTATCAGTGTCTATCTTATATCAAATTTTAGTTATGTGATTACCTGGTTAGTTGTTAATAAAGTGATTTTTGCTCATGTATGCAGAGTATTAAATTTGTACATACATTGGCATCAATACTGCCAATAAAATTTGATTATAATTTGTACAGTCAAAAAGTTATTTAAGCTTTCTCTCTATTTACATTAATAACAGGTGAATCAAAGCGGCTATTTGCCTAAGTGCAAGTTAGTACAAAGTTAATGAAAATGGAATACCGGATTGCTATAAAGTATCCATCTAATTATGATTTTT
Organism: Shewanella sp. 0m-6; assembly: GCF_052977325.1. Taxonomy (NCBI): domain Bacteria; kingdom Pseudomonadati; phylum Pseudomonadota; class Gammaproteobacteria; order Alteromonadales; family Shewanellaceae; genus Shewanella; species Shewanella sp. 0m-6. The sequence goes on along the minus strand of NZ_JBRIMD010000012.1, from coordinate 131,067 downwards.
TCTTAAAATAGAGGTTTTTTAGTAAAAAGGTTATGAGCGTTGCGTTTGTGTCGACTGTATATTGACGTATATGGTGAAGGTGTCATTTTTTTGAACCTTTTGTCATTGGTTTATTTACTGAAGTGTAGGTTCATTTAGCCTCAGTTTAAAAAACGGTTTTGTTCGTTTTTTATAAGTATTGGTAGCTATGGTGTGGGTGGGAATCGAATCTACATCAAGACTCTTGTTGATGGTTTTACGCTAAAATAGTTAACACTGCAGTTCTGGTTTGTTGGTGAGGACGGAAGCTAAGTACTAGATATGTGGCAGATATTGCTAAAGGTTGGGCTCAATTATGGTGACTTAATAATCCATTAGATAAAATACAACTGTTTGAATAAGCATAGCTTAGCGTTTAAATAACATAAAAATTCAAACATAGGTTTATTGATATTAAGTCAGCTAGCCAGTATTTCGATGATTAATAATTATTCTTTGATTCAATCAGCGTGTTTAAATGAAGAGTCATAACTGTTTCGTATTTATGCGATAAGATGTGATAACTAATACAGTCTTTTATAGTCTTTTAGGCTTTATTTTTGATGTTTTAGAGAGTCGAGTGATTAGAATCACAGTCGTGCGCTTTAATTACAGTTAAAAGTGAAGATAGGTAAAAAGCGTAGAGAAGTAACGGGCAGTTGGCTAGTTCTTTAAAAGTAAAAAGGTTAGCGCTCGCCAACCTTTTTTACAGCTTAACTGCGGTTAAGCTGTGTTTATTTAAGTCTTAATGACAGATCCAGTGCGCGAACGTGCTTTGTTAACGCGCCGACGGAAATAAAGTCGACACCGGTTTTGGCAAAGTTAGCAATAGTGTCGATAGTGACGTCACCTGAGACTTCTAGTTTTACGCCTAGGCCTCTGGCTTTATAGCTGTTATTAAGCTCAACCGCTTCTATCATCATGGTGATATCAAAATTATCTAGCATCACTATGTCGGATTGGGCATCAAGAGCCTGCTTTAGCTCATCAATACTTTCAACTTCAACTTCTACAGGTTTATCGGCGCGTAACGCTCTGGCCGCTGCAATTGCCTTGGCTATGCTGCCACAGGCCATGATGTGATTCTCTTTAATCAGAAATGCATCGAATAAACCGATGCGATGATTTTGGCCACCACCACAGCTAACGGCATATTTTTGTGCTGTGCGCAGGCCGGGAATCGTTTTACGAGTATCTAATAGGCGAGTATGGGTGCCTGCAAGCTTATCAACATAATGCTTTGTGAGCGTGGCTACACCAGATAATGTTTGGATAAAGTTCATCGCCGTGCGCTCTCCGGTGAGGATGGCTCTGGCTGGACCTTCAAGCTCACATAAAAGTTGATTAGGCAGGACTAAATCGCCGTCATCCACATGCCAATGCAGTGCTACTTCGCTACCTAACTGATTAAAAACCTGTTCAGCCCAGGCCTTGCCACAAAACACCCCTTCTTCTCGGGTGATTAAGGTTGCCTGTGCAATTTTGTCGGCTGGAATAAGCAGTGCAGTGATGTCTGCATCGGATCTCTGTGTTGAAGTGAGATTTGAATTAGCACCTTGGTGACCTAAATCTTCATCTAAAGCTGCTTTGACTGAGAGTCGAATATCATTTTCAAGCATGGTGGGCTGTCCTTACTGACTTATAACTGGCATATAACTGATATAACTGGCATCTAACTGCGGTTATAACTGCTGTATACATGGGCACGCTTTAATAGTGCCTTTAATCTTAACATAAAGTTTTAGGGGGAGAGTTAGCATTATTGCGGCTTATGCTCTGGAATTGTTGCTTTTTTTGGGATGATATATCTCAAAAGCGCGACTATATTCATAGGGTTAAAACTGCTAAAGTAAATCTATTATTTTTGCTTTAGGATCTCTGTTTTGTCACTGAATTTACTCGATGGCTGGGTGACTCAGGCACGATTCTGCCTTTCACCGCATTGTAATCAACGACCTGATAATGAAGTTAGTTTACTGGTGATCCACAATATTAGTCTGCCAGCAGGCTGTTTTGGGGAGCCTTATATTGACCAGTTATTTCAGGGGACGCTTGATATTGAAGCTGATGCGAGTTTTAAAGATTTGCAAGGCTTGGCCGTATCGGCGCACTTTTTAATTCGGCGTGATGGCGAGCTAGTGCAGTATGTATCGTGTGATGATAGAGCCTGGCATGCTGGTGTGTCTGAGTTTGCCGGTCGTAGTAATTGTAATGATTTTGCAATTGGTATCGAACTTGAGGGGACGGATACTGCGGCTTATTCGGATAGGCAGTACCAAAAGTTAATTGAGCTGACTCACAGCTTGATGCTCAATTATCCTGACATTACGCCTACGCGTATTACAGGCCACAGTGATATTGCGCCGGGGCGGAAAACCGACCCGGGAACAAGTTTTGATTGGCAGCGTTTTAAAGCAGCGCTGTAACTAGGTGCAGGAATTAGGTGCTGGAATTAGGCGCTACTATTTGACCAAGCAGTAAAGAGGTCAGTGGTTAGCGCGTTAACATTTAAGGTATATGCTATGGCTTTGTTTGCGTTATTAGTTGCAATTTTAGTTGAACGATTACGATTATTGCCTGATCGCTGGCAGTTCGATGCTTTATTGTCTAGGTACCATAAATCATTGGTTAATGAGCAACATGATCAGTCATTGCCAATGATGGCTCTGGCTATTTTGTTACCGGCAATCATCGTTTATCTGTTGTCATGGCTTGCATCGGGCATGTTGTGGGGCGCAGTGAGCGTTGCCTTATGGGTGGCGATAGCCGTATTGTGTTTTAGCCATAATGCCCAGAGGCAGGCATTTAAACGCTACATTCAAGCTGCTTGCCGAGCAGACTCGCAAGCTTGTTTCATTTACGCGAACGAGTTGGATCCGAGTCAAAGCTTAGATTCAGTGAATGAAAAAGAACTGGGTGAAAAGGTCGGCCAAAGTGTGGCGTGGATTAATTACCGTTATTATGGCGCCATTGCACTTTATCTTATTATATTAGGGCCCGTTGGCGCAGTACTGTATTGCACCGTGCGCTTTTATAGTGAGCAGAGTCGTCAATATGAAACTCCACTACCGTTAGTCGATAACCTGTTGTTTGTACTTGATTGGATCCCGAGCCGAGTGTTCTCCTTTGGCTACGTATTAAGCGGCCATTTCAGACAGGCTATTTCGGCCTGGTTGTCACACGCATTAAATCCCAAATCATCAGCGCGTGACACGATTATGCATGTTGCTATAGCAGCAGAAACATTACCTGAGTCATCGTCTGCCCCCATCTGTTTGCAATCGACTATCTCATTACTGCAGTTAAGTAAGCGTAATTTTATTTTGCTGATTACCGTACTTTCACTAATGACGATATTTGGCGTGGTTAATTAATGAGCGTTTGGTTGTGTTTTTAATGAAAAATTAGCAGGTGTTAAATTTAGTTTTACCGAATTACCTAAACCGAAAGTTGCGCGATTTATCGACATTTAACTGATCGCGCATTCTCTTTTAATCCTTATCCATTTACCAAAAATCTCTCCATGTTTAATTGCTTATAATAATTATTATCAATGCGCTAATTGTCAATTTTGGCACATTGGTCTGACCCCATAGTGAAAAAAATCAGCTATGCTCACACATCGCGCATAGATTTGATGGAGATCACTAACTGGACTTCCAAAGTGTGATTTGATAAAGTGCGCTCAGTCAATTAAATTGGTAAGACCAATTTACAATAGGAGCTGAGGCCCAGTATGGCTTATAGCAAAATAAACCAGCCAAAAATTTCTGACGTCATTATGGGACAGTTAGAGCAGATGATCTTGGAAGGTAGTATCCAACCAGGACAGAAGCTCCCCCCAGAACGTGAACTGGCGTTGCAGTTTGAAGTCTCTCGACCTTCTTTGCGTGAAGCGATTCAAAAGCTAGAAGCAAAAGGCTTGTTAATGCGTCGCCAAGGCGGCGGAACCTATGTAAAAGAACAGCTTTGGCAAAGTCTTGCCGATCCAATCGTTGAACTTATGCACTCAGATTCAGAAAGTCAGTATGACTTGCTGGAGTTTCGTCATGCCACTGAAGGCATGATGGCGTATTTTGCTGCACTTCGTGGTAACGACGCTGATATGCAAAATATCAAGCGCACCATTTTAGAAGTAGAAGCAGCGAAAGAGATTGAAGAGCAAGCTAATGCCATTGTGCGTTTTTACCGTGCAGTAGCCGAAGCATCACATAATGTGGCTATGCTGCATCTTGTATTAAGTTTATCCCCTGTGCTGCACAAAAACGTGGCACAGAACTTAGAGCTTTTAAGCCGACGCGAAGAAGCCTCTACTACGGCAAATGACCACAGGCGAGCACTACTCGCAGCCATCATTCGCCGAGATCCAGAAGCAGCACGCGAAGCTTCCAATGAACACTTAAGTTACATTGAAGAAGTGATGTTGGCTGTACGGGAAGAAGACAGTCGATTGCAGCGTAGCCTGCGTCGCTTAAAGAGTGGTGTTTAAGCTAACTCAGTTTTGAGCAAAAGCTTGTCACCAAACCATATTTTTATTATTTAAATACACTAAGCACTGACAATGGTGCCTTAGGTATTACGTATAGGAAAGGACTGCAAATGTCTGAACATATGCTAAATGACGTTGATCCACTAGAAACTAATGAGTGGTTGTCTGCTTTAGAATCAGTTGTACGCGAAGAAGGTGTTGAGCGTGCTCAGTATCTACTTGAGCAAGTACTTGATAAGGCACGTCTCGACGGTGTCGATATGGCGACGGGTATTACTACCAACTACGTCAACACTATTCCTACGAGCCAAGAGCCTGCATATCCTGGTAATACAACAATTGAGCGCCGTTTGCGTTCAATTATCCGTTGGAACGCGATCATGATCGTGCTGCGTGCGTCTAAAAAAGATTTAGACCTCGGCGGCCACATGGCGTCTTACCAATCGGCGGCTTCATTCTATGAAATGTGTTTTAACCATTTCTTCAGAGCTCCGAACGAAGTTGACGGTGGTGATTTAGTTTATTACCAAGGTCATATCTCTCCTGGTATCTACTCGCGCGCATTTGTTGAAGGCCGTTTGACTGCAGAACAGTTAGATAACTTCCGTCAAGAAGTTGATGGCAAAGGTATTCCATCATACCCGCACCCTAAGCTTATGCCTGAATTCTGGCAGTTCCCGACAGTATCTATGGGCCTAGGTCCAATGTCTGCTATTTACCAGGCTCGTTTCCTTAAGTACCTAGATGGCCGTGGCTTAAAAGATACTTCAGCGCAGCGCGTATATGCCTTCCTAGGTGATGGCGAGATGGACGAGCCAGAATCTCGTGGTGCTATCTCTTTCGCGTCACGTGAAAAGTTAGATAACCTTTGCTTCCTAATTAACTGTAACCTACAGCGCCTCGATGGTCCTGTTATGGGTAACGGTAAGATTATTCAAGAGCTTGAAGGCCTATTTAGAGGCGCAGGCTGGAACGTAGTTAAAGTGATCTGGGGCAACAACTGGGATTCACTGATTGCTAAAGACACCACGGGTAAGCTGTTACAGCTTATGAATGAAACAATCGATGGAGATTACCAGACATTCAAATCTAAAGATGGTGCTTATGTACGTGAGCATTTCTTCGGTAAGTACCCAGAAACAGCGGCCCTTGTATCTGACATGACAGATGCAGAGATCTTCGCGCTTAAGCGTGGTGGTCATGACTCATCTAAGCTTTATGCGGCATTTAAGAATGCGCAAGAAACTAAAGGCAAGCCTACAGTCATCTTAGCTAAAACAGTTAAAGGTTACGGTATGGGTGAAGCGGCTGAAGGCAAGAACATTGCTCACGGCGTGAAGAAGATGGACATGACTCACGTACTACAGTTACGTAACCGTCTTGGCCTTGAAGACTTACTAAGCGATGAGAAAGTATCTGAACTACCTTATCTGCAATTAGAAGAAGGTTCTGAAGAGTATAAGTACCTACACGCTCGTCGTGACGCGTTGCACGGTTATACTCCGCAGCGTCTGCCTAACTTCACTAAGCCGTTAGACTTACCTGCAGTTGAAGAGTTTGCTCCTTTGCTTGTTGAGCAAAAGCGTGAAATCTCTACCACTATGGCATTTGTTCGTACTTTGAACATCTTGCTAAAGAATAAAGGCATTGGTAAGAACATCGTTCCTATTATTGCTGATGAAGCTCGTACTTTTGGTATGGAAGGTCTGTTCCGTCAAATCGGTATTTACAACCCGCACGGTCAGGAATACACGCCTGAAGATCGCAGTGTTGTGTCTTACTATAAAGAAGCGACTTCTGGTCAAGTATTGCAAGAAGGTATCAACGAGTTAGGTGCTATGTCTTCATGGGTTGCTGCGGCAACGTCATACAGCACTAACGATCTACCTATGATCCCATTCTACATCTACTATTCAATGTTTGGTTTCCAACGTGTTGGCGACATGGCATGGATGGCGGGTGATCAGCAAGCTCGTGGTTTCCTATTAGGCGCTACAGCAGGCCGTACAACATTGAACGGTGAAGGTCTACAGCACGAAGATGGCCACAGCCATGTTCAAGCGAACACGATTCCAAACTGTATCTCTTATGACCCAACATTCGCATACGAGTTAGCAGTAATCATGCAAGACGGTATCCGCCGTATGTATGGCGACCAAGAGAACGTGTTCTACTACTTGACGCTGATGAATGAAAACTATGCGATGCCTGCAATGCCAGAAGGCAGCGAGGAAGGTATTCGTAAAGGTATCTATAAGCTTGAGTCTTATAAAGGTAGCAACAAGGTTCAGCTAATGAGCTCGGGTACTATCATGAACGAAGTACGTAAAGCGGCTCAAATCTTGAGTGAAGAGTACGATGTAGCATCTGATGTTTACTCTGTGACTTCTTTCAACGAGCTAACTCGTGAAGGTCAAGATGTTGAGCGTTTCAACATGCTGCACCCAGAAGCTGAGCAAAAGACCGCGTACATTACTCAAGTAATGGGCAGCGAACCTGCAATTGCGGCAACCGATTACATGAAGAACTATGCAGAACAAGTTCGTGCATTTATGCCTTCTGAATCATTCAAAGTACTAGGTACAGACGGTTTTGGTCGTTCAGACAGCCGTGAAAACCTACGTCGTCACTTTGAAGTGAACGCTGGCTACGTTGTTGTAGCTGCACTGAATGAACTCGCTAAACGTGGCGATATTGAAAAGTCAGTAGTTGCAGCTGCAATTGCTAAATTCAACATCGACGCTGACAAGACAAACCCGCTATACGCGTAAGAGGCAATACAAAATGACAATCGAAATTAATGTACCTGACATTGGTGCCGATGAGGTTGAAGTAACAGAGATCCTTGTTAGCGTAGGCGACAAGGTTGAAGAAGAGCAATCGCTTATCTCTGTTGAAGGCGATAAAGCAGCGATGGAAGTTCCAGCATCGCAAGCGGGTATTGTTAAAGAAATTAAAGTTGTAGTAGGCGACAAAGTGTCTACTGATTCATTAATTATGATTTTTGAATCTGACTCTGCAGTAGCTACAACAGAAGCTGCGCCAGTTGTTGAGGCTGCACCAGTTGCGGCTCCAGCAGCGGCTGAGCTAAAAGAAGTTCACGTACCAGATATTGGCGACGACGAAGTTGAAGTGACTGAAATCTTAGTGACTGTTGGTGACAGCATCACAGAAGAACAATCACTGATGAGCGTTGAAGGTGATAAGGCTTCTATGGAAGTTCCTGCACCATTTGCTGGTGTACTTAAAGAAATCAAAGTTGCTGTTGGTGACAAGGTTTCTACTGGCAGCTTAGTGATGGTTTTTGAAGTTGCAGGTTCTGCAGCTCCAGCAGCGGCAGCGCCAGTAGCAGCACCTGCTGCAGTGGCATCAGCACCATCAGTACAAGATATTAATGTACCTGATATTGGCGGTGATGAAGTTGAAGTGACTGAAATCATGGTTAAAGTAGGCGACACTGTTACTGAAGAGCAATCTCTTATCAGTGTTGAAGGCGATAAAGCTGCGATGGAAGTTCCTGCACCTTTTGCTGGTAAAGTATTAGAGATTAAAATCGCTCAAGGCGACAAAGTGTCTACCGGTACTTTGATTATGACGTTTGAAGTCGCAGGTAGCGCACCTGTTGCTGCACCTGTACAAGCTGCTGCTCCGGCACCAGCTGTAGCGCCGGTTGCTAGCCAAGCTCCTGCTAGTCAGGCTTCTGCACCTGCTGCAAAAGAAGACTTTGTAGAGAACCATGCATACGCTCACGCCTCTCCAGTTATCCGCCGTATGGCACGTGAACTGGGTGTTAACCTAGCTAACGTTAAAGGGACTGGTCGTAAGAATCGTATCGTTAAAGAAGATGTTCAAAACTACATCAAAGCGGTGATCAAACAAGTTGAGTCTGGCGCAGTTAAAACTGCAGCTGGTGGCGGCGAGCTAAACCTACTTGCATGGCCAAAAGTGGACTTCAGCAAGTTTGGTGAAACAGAAGTTAAGCCACTATCACGTATTCAGAAGATTTCTGGTGCTAATCTACACCGTAACTGGGTGAAGATCCCGCATGTTACCCAGTGGGATGATGCTGATATCACTGAACTAGAAGCTTTCCGTAAGGCGCAAAATGCTGCCGAAGCGAAGAAAGAGTCTGGTATGAAGATCACACCGCTTGTGTTCATCATGAAGGCGGTTGCTAAAGCACTAGAAGCATTCCCAACCTTTAACTCTTCATTGTCAGAAGACGGCGAAAGCTTAATTTTGAAGAAGTACGTTAACGTGGGCATTGCGGTTGATACGCCAAACGGTCTAGTTGTTCCAGTATTTAAAGACGTGAACAAGAAGGGCATTCACGAGCTATCTGATGAGCTGAAAGAAATCTCTAAGAAAGCCCGTGGTGGCAAGCTAACCGCTGCTGATATGCAGGGTGGTTGCTTCACTATCTCAAGCCTTGGCGGCATTGGCGGTACGGCATTTACGCCTATCGTTAACGCACCTGAAGTAGCTATTTTAGGTGTGTCTAAATCAGATATGAAGCCAGTATGGAATGGTAAAGAGTTCGAGCCACGCTTGATGCTACCGCTATCACTATCTTACGATCACCGAGTGATTGATGGCGCTGATGGTGCTCGCTTTATCACGTACTTGAATAACTGCTTGTCAGACATTCGTACCTTAGTGCTTTAATCCAAATAGGCTGCTTGATTCAAGCAGCCTATTTTCTAGATAGCTTATCTAATTCGCTGAATTGGCACTATTAGTAAACATCAGCAAGATTAAGCGTTTCTAGGATTGTGATCAGCATCAAACAAAGGTTAAAATGCGGCCACCTTACAAGATTTGGCCACAGTTTATCGTTGAGTCGGTATTTATCGTTAAGTCGGTGCCACCAACGACATAAAAAGAATAGAGGAAAACATGAGTAACGAAATCAAAACTCAGGTAGTTGTACTAGGCGCTGGCCCTGCTGGCTATTCAGCTGCATTCCGTGCTGCAGATTTAGGTCTAGATACTGTTATTGTTGAACGTTTCAGCACGTTAGGCGGAGTATGTCTAAACGTAGGTTGTATCCCTTCTAAAGCTTTGCTTCATGTTTCTAAAGTCATTGAAGAAGCAAAAGCGGTTTCAAGCCACGGTGTTGTTTTTGGTGAGCCTCAAATTGATCTTGATAAGCTTCGTGAATACAAGCAATCGGTAATCGGTCAGTTGACTAGCGGCTTAGGCGGCATGTCTAAGATGCGTAAAGTTAACGTGGTTAACGGTCTTGGTAAGTTCACAGGTCCTAACACGCTAGAAGTTCAAGGCGAAGATGGCGTTAAAGTTGTTCATTTTGAGCAAGCGATTATTGCTGCGGGTTCTCGCCCAATTCAATTGCCATTTATTCCTCATGAAGACCCACGTGTATGGGATTCAACTGATGCACTAGAGCTTAAAGAAGTTCCTGGCAAGCTACTTGTTATGGGTGGCGGCATCATTGGCCTAGAAATGGGTACAGTTTACTCTTCACTAGGTAGCGAGATTGACGTGGTTGAGATGTTCGACCAAGTTATTCCAGCAGCTGATAAAGACGTTGTTCGCGTATATACCAAGAAAATCAAGAAGAAGTTCAACTTGATGCTTGAAACCAAAGTCACTGCGGTTGAAGCGAAAGAAGACGGTATCTACGTAACAATGGAAGGCAAGAAAGCCCCTGCTGAGCCAGTTCGTTATGATGCAGTATTGGTTGCAATCGGCCGTGTACCAAACGGTAAAGGTCTAGACGCAGAGAAAGCGGGCGTTAATGTTGATGAGCGTGGCTTTATCAACGTTGATAAGCAGATGCGTACTAACGTACCAAACATCTTTGCAATCGGTGACATCGTTGGTCAACCAATGCTTGCACACAAAGGTGTGCATGAAGGTCACGTTGCTGCAGAAGTGATTTCTGGTCTTAAGCACTTCTTCGACCCTAAAGTTATTCCATCAATTGCCTACACAGACCCAGAAGTTGCGTGGGTTGGTTTAACTGAGAAAGAAGCAAAAGAGCAAGGTGTTGCTTATGAAACTGCGACTTTCCCATGGGCTGCAAGTGGCCGTGCTATCGCGTCTGATTGTGCTGACGGCATGACTAAGCTTATTTTCGACAAAGAGACTCACCGTGTTATCGGTGGTGCTATTGTTGGTGTTAATGGTGGTGAGCTTCTAGGTGAAATCGGCCTAGCCATTGAAATGGGTTGTGATGCTGAAGATTTAGCACTGACTATCCATGCGCACCCAACATTGCATGAGTCAGTGGGTTTAGCTGCTGAGATTTACGAAGGTTCAATTACTGATCTGCCAAACCCAAAGGCAAAGAAGAAAAAGTAAGCAATTAATCAACATTGCTTTGAACCCAATAAAGCGCTCTTTTGAGCGCTTTTTTATTGCCAGAAATTCATCATCTACTCCATAAGAAAGCGAGTTTTAAAGATCAACTGATCGGAAGAGCACTTTTTAGGTAATCAAATGATGAATCTATGTTATCTAAATGATACATTCAGGTTTGTTTGGTAAAGCCATAAAGTAGATGGGGATAATAATCAAAAAGGTTTGGCTTAGTTTTCTGTTATTCATTACGACATGCGTTGCTCCAGCATTGGCCAGCGGTGATGTGCAGCGGGTGTTTAACGCTGATGATGGATTGGTTAATGCGACGGTGTGGGATATAAGCTTCGATGAACACGGCTATACTTGGCTGGCGACAGAGGAGGGGTTATATCGCGTAAGTAGTCATAAAGTCCGCCGTATCGATAAGGTCGGCGAGAAGTCAAAACTCAGTGATAGTATTCTCTATCTTGCAGAGCCACTTAGTCAGCGTCATATCCTGGTTAGTGGTGCTTATCAAATTTACCTTTATGATATTTATACCAACGAGTTTATTGAGTTTGGTAGCCCACAATTATTTCCTCAATATCGCGGCGGTGGCATTGTCTCTCAAGTAGAGGAGAGTGGTGGCGATCGTATTTTTTTAACTTATGATGGTGAATTGCTGAGATTTAACTATCAAAGCATGTCTCTTACGCGGATCAACTTTCTCCCTAGTAACCCCGATCACCCATGGCGGATTATGCTGCCTCTGTCTGAAAACCGTCTACTGGTCGGTAAAGAAAGCCACCTAGAAGTGCGCGATATCAATGGTGTGAGATTGGAAGTGCTGCCATGGCGCGATGAGTGGGGAGATATTAAGAATGTGTTTAAACACTCTACAGGGCGGGCCTGGATAAGCTCAAGTAAAGGCTTATTTGAAATCGACCAAAAAACTTTGTCGATAACCAAGGTTGAGCAACTCGAATATTATATTACAAATGTTGCCGAAGATAAGCGTGGCTATCTATGGCTTTCTACTCGAGCGGGTTTGCTGCGATGGTTTCCTGATGCTGAAACGGGCTCCCTCTATGGTAATGAATTAAAACTTAAATCTAATATCGATTATACCTACGACATTGCGGTAGATGATACGGGGTTGATTTGGGTTGGTGGCTCTGGCGATGGCGTGGCCATTTTAACCGTTGAGGCAGATTTTTTAACAGACAAATACACTAAAGCGGCGCCCTATCGAATAAAAGATGAAGTGATTTGGTCTATTTATGCCGAAGACAATCATGTGTGGTTTGGCACTGATAGTGGACTGATGTTAGTCGACAAGCTTACTCAGCAATCTTACTTAATTAATCCCCATGGTGTTGCGTTAAACGACAGTATTTATAAAATCGACTCCTTAGATGAAGACTTTTTATTGTTATCGACCACCAATGGATTGTCGGTGGTTAACAAAAAGACCTTTCACAGCCAAAGCTTTGCCAGTTGGTCTGGTGGCCAGAGCTCGCTCGAATATAAAGTGGTGTTTAACACTTACTTTGATAGCGCAATCGAAGGCCGAATTTGGTTTGCAACCAGCAGTGGGCTTTTCTATTGGGAGCAAGGCTTTAAGCAACCCAAACCTGTGCGTATTGGCAGCGCACTAAATAGTGCTCTAGCGATTGAAATTGTGGCGGTGACTCGAGATAGCAGTAATCGTTTATGGCTTGGTGGTAAGCATATATTAGGCTATCTAGACTCGCAGCTGACTTTTCATCCAAAGATGGCGCCCTTATCAAGCCTAGGTGGCGCAGCTAACATTCGTTTTATTAAAGAGATTGGTGAAGATGAACTGTGGCTAGGGTTGGAATCTCATGGTCTAGTGTCTTTTAATATGCATACGAGTGAGATTAACAAGCTAACCGATAGCTGGAATGTGACCTGCCCTGGGATCTTTTTTATCGAAGAGGTGCGTAACTACCGTTTAATCGGTTGCCCGCGGTCGCTGATCCGCCAAAATGTCATTGATGGGTCATTGATGACGATTTCACCGCGAGATGGCTTGATAAGTGATGAGTTGAACGAAGGCTCTTACTTCGCCTCTGAAGATGGGCTGTATATCGGTACACCTGATGGCGCTATGTTGTTAGACATTGATTTACTGAAAAATCGAGTCAGTGAAGAGTCGGTATTGCTAGAGTCGATAGAGATCTACTTTGAAGATCGCACCGAGTTGAAGTTGTTGCCGGAGAATAATTACCATATTTTTCCTGGGGCACAGTTGGTCAGCTTTCAGCTAGCGAGTAGCAATTATCTCGACACTAAACCTTTGCAGCTAAAATACCGCTTAAGGCAGGGGGGGTTAGATGACGAGGCCAGTTATATTTTTCTTGATGGTAAGTCTCACCTCAACATTTCAGGATTAGAGTCTGGATCCTACATACTTGATATTCTAAGTTTAAATAACGATATTTGGTCAAAAACGCCATATTCTTATCACTTTTATGTTGAAAAATATTGGTGGCAGACCTCTTGGTTTAAAGCCGTTCTGTTTGTGGTTTTATTGCTTATTGGTTTAGGGATTATCTTTATCCGTCAGCGCCAAGTTAAGGCATTTAAAAGCATAAACTTAGCGCTTACCGACAGTGATAACCGCTTAAAACAAGCATTAAAAGGCAGTAACTCAGAGCTCTGGGAGTGGCAACTCGATAGCGATCTATTCTGTCTGGAAAATATTGCTGGATTATTGAGTAACAAAGAGGCGCAGGTCTACCTTAAGTTAGAGCAATTTCCTATCCATAGAGAAGACGCTAGCGAAGTGATGGCTGCTTGGCAAGATATGCTGCAAGAACGTACCGATAGGTTTGAGGTTGAATATCGCTATTGGAGAACCGATGCCACCTGGGGATGGGTGAGAGTGATGGGGCGTCCTGTAAAGCGTAATGATCTTACGGGAGTCATTGAACGTGTTGCCGGTATATATAGCGATATCACCGAACAGAGAAAGCTAAAAGATGATGTATATTTATTGGCTCAAGCGTTTGAGAATACCTCTGAAGCAGTGCTAATTTTTGATAGCGAAGAGCGAGTCCAGGTGACTAACAAAGCTGCCAAAAACATGATGGGGCTAGATTCTGATAGCTTGATCGGGCTGCCGTTTTCGCAAGTGTTGCAAGCAGATGAAATCAATTCGAGTATTAGCCTTCTGTTGCAACAGGGGCTAACCTGGGCTGGTGAATGCCATGTAAATGCAGAGGATAATCAATGTTGTGCAGTTTGGCTTAACGTTTCATCAATCCTTAATGCCAACGGCGATGCGACTCACTATGTGGTGGTATTTTCTGATATTACTGAGCGAAAGCGTACTGAAGCCGACTTACGTCGATTAGCTAATTATGATGTGTTAACCGGATTACCCAACCGATCATTGCTCTCAAGTAAACTGGCTCAATCTGTATATCAGTCTGAAAAAGACGGTAGTAATTTAGCTCTACTATTTTTGGATCTTGATAGGTTCAAACATGTTAATGACTCCTATGGGCACAGCATGGGGGACGCTCTATTAGTTGAGGCGTCGAACCGCTTGCAGGCATTAATTGCAGACGAGCATGTATTGTGCCGCTTTGGTGGTGATGAGTTTGTTATCTTGCTGCGTAATAGTCCTGATGTGGATATGATTAATCACCTTTGCGAGCAGCTTTTGGCAAGTATAGAGTTGCCTTTTGAGCTTTATGGTCGAGAGTTTTATATCTCAACCAGTATCGGTGTCAGTTTGTGGCCAGAGGATGCCAAGCAACCTGAAGCGTTAATCAAGAATGCCGACTTGGCTATGTATCATGCTAAGGAAGAGGGTAAGGGTAAGTTTAAGTACTATTCTGTGGAGCGTAATGCCGAAGCGCTGTATCACCTTCGCCTTGAAGCGGATCTACGCAAGGCCATAGAACGCAATGAGTTAGAGTTACACTTTCAGCCTCAGATAGATATCCTACAAAATGATAAATTGGTTGGAGTTGAGGCGTTACTGCGCTGGAACCACCCAAAAGAAGGCTTTGTTCGCCCCGATATCTTTATCAAAGTTGCAGAGGCCTGTGGTCTTATTGTAGACATAGATCGCTGGGTGATGCGTGAAGCCTGCATTCATGGCGCGCGCTGGGCCAAGCAATTAGTCGAGCCTATTAATGTATCGGTGAATGTTTCTGCACTGCATTTTCGTCAGCCCGATTTTATTAAAGGAGTAGAGCAGATCGTCGCTGAAACTAATATGCCTGCGGCGGCGCTATCATTAGAGATCACCGAAGGCGTGTTGATGAAAGAGCTTAAGGTGGCCAAGCAGCATCTTAAACAGCTTAAGACATTAGGGATTGATGTTGCGATTGATGATTTTGGTACTGGTTATTCATCATTGGCTTACCTGCGCCACTTTGAGGTTAACACCCTAAAAATAGATCGTTCTTTTCTTATTGATATCGCCACTAATAAGGCGGATCAAGCGATCGCCAGTAGTATTATAGAGCTCGCTAGAAACCTTAAGCTAGATGTCGTTGCTGAAGGAGTTGAAACTCATGAGCAGTTGGAACAGGTCTTTAGTCGCGGTTGTTATGTCATTCAAGGCTATTACTTTGCTAAGCCTATGCCGCTTGCCGAAATAGAGTCATACATGGGATTAAATCAAGCGTTAAGTGTAGAAGTTTAAATACACGTCTATTTATCTATCCCCACCATTACTTGCGTATAGCCACTAAATAAAATACGTTAATACATTATTAGAAGAGTCGAATAAGTCATTATGATACATAGAATTATTATTCTTTGTTTAGCCATCAGTTGCCCCTATTTCTCCGTAGCTGAAGAGCGCCCAAAAATCGGTTTAGTCTTGAGCGGCGGTGGTGCAAAGGGCGCTGCCCATATTGGGGTGCTTAAAGTCCTCGAAGAGAAGCAGATCCCCATCGATTATATAACGGGCACCAGTATTGGGGCTTATGTGGGGGGGATGTATGCGTTGGGGTATAGCGCTGCTGAAATCGAAGCCATCATGATGAATACCAATTGGGATAAAGGCTACTCCGATACCATTCCACGTGAAGCATTAAGTTATCGTGATAAAGAGACGCGTGATCAGTTCAATATACCCATTAATGTCGGCTATAGCGATGAGCAGGTGAAAATGCCTGCTGGCCTGCTTCGCGGCCAGTCTATGTCACAACTATTACGCAGTTCGACTAACCTGGTGCAGCAGTTTGGTGACTTTAATGATCTATCGATCCCCTATCGAGCAGTGGCGACCAATTTAGCCACTAGCGAGCCTGTAGTGCTAACCTCGGGTAGTATCGTTGCGGCAATGCAAGCCTCTGCATCGGTACCTGGTGCGCTGCAACCTGCAGTGATTGACGGGAAACTATTAGTCGATGGCGGTATTGCTAATAATATGCCTGTAGATGTTGTTAAAGCGATGGGGGCTGATATTGTTATTGCGGTTGATATTGGTTCGCCATTAATGGGGCAAACTGAGCTTAGCAGCACAGTTGCAGTCCTTAATCAGCTTTCCACTATTTTGACCAATGCCAGTTCTGATAGACAAAAAGCGCTGTTAACCGAGCACGATATTTTGATCCGTCCTAATATCGGCGAACTCAGTACAACTGACTTCAGCATTATGCCTATTGCGCTACCATTAGGCGAAATAGCTGCGCGACAACAGAGCGATAAGCTTGAGCTTTACAGTGTCGGGAAGCAAGATTACCAGCAGCATATCGCAACTAAAAAAACGAAGAGACAACAATGGCTAGCTGATATCGACAGACCGCTAATCAAAATCATTTATAACAATGACTCCAAGGTCAGCGAGAAGCTACTGGCTGATAACCTAGAATTGAATGTGGGCGAACCTGTTAGCGTTAAAGCATTAGAAGCTGGCTTAGATAGAGTTTATGCGCTGGATAAGTTTGAACGTGTAGATGCCGAATTTACCGATACCGAAGATGGGCGAGTGTTAACTGTTAGCACCAAGGCAAAATCTTGGGGGCCTAATTACTTTCAGCTGGGTTTCAGTTGGGAAGATGATTTTAGCTTAGATTCCGTTATCTCTCTGGATATGGCCTATACCATGACAGATCTCACTGAAAATGGCGGGGAATGGCGCAATGAGGTCTCTTTCGGTTTTGATAAATTAATCGCCTCTGAGTTTTATCAACCGCTTGAAAAAGATCAGAGTTTCTTTAGTCGGGCGCGGGTTGAGTATGAGCTTAAAGATTGGGGCTTTTTTGAAAACAACAATCGTGTTTTAGAGCTAAGGCAAACGGCATATCGAACCGAGATAGGCATAGGTATGAATTACACTCAAAACGGCATGGTAGAGGTGGGTCTGCTAGGCGAAATGGGTGATTTAGAAAATGATGCTTGGGGTTTTGGTAAAGTCGATTACGACGGCTACGGTGGCTATTTCAAATTTGCCTATGATGATTTAAACAGTATTAATTTCCCGACATCAGGTAATCGTTTTACCTTCAATGTGTATATGCGAAAAGAAAGTTACGAGCTTGATGGTGTTAGTGATTCTTCTGATTTTTCTATGCAGTACGAAGCCGATTGGCGTGGTGCGGTAGGTGTGGGGAATCATGCGTTTGTGGGTATCGCCTCTTTGGCGACTGTCGACAAAGATGGTGAGTTTACCGTCAACGTATCTGAGCTAGGTGGTTTCTTAAATCTTTCGGGCTATCACAAGAACGCACTCTATGGGGCGCATAAGGTTTTTGGTGCCTTTGTTTACCAGTATGATTTAGGTCGTGACATATTGGGCATGACTGAATATCCGCTTTATCTAGGCACAAGTATCGAGGCGGGTAATGTGTGGAACCAAAAAGATAGCGTGTCGTTAGATGATCTGATTTATGCAGGCAGTTTGTACTTAGGCATTGATACCAGTGTGGGCCCGGCGGCACTGGGTTTCGGCGCGTCTGATGATGGAGAGAAAACGGTATTCCTGTTTATTGGTAAAAATTGGTAGTCGAGGCTAAAACAAACTGAGAGTCAGTAAGTAAAGAGGCTATAAGTAAAGAGGCTATAACCTTACGCTGATTGGTATTAGGCGTTAACACAACGCTTGAAACACACAGCTTTAAATACTGCGCTTTAAACACAGTGATATTGATTTTAAGCCCATCGACAGATGGGCTTTTTACTTTTGTATCGCTGACTGTTATCTGTTTGAGAGTGCATTGCTTAACGCGTTGCTAAAAAGTCGGGTAATTCTTCTAGGCTATTTAGTTGTTGGTGGGCAATGACCCATTTGCTCTGCGCCGCGAGTTGCGCTTCAGGAATGGCAATGGTCTGCATATTCGCCGCGCGAGCAGAGATTAATCCATTAAATGAATCTTCTATCGCTAAGCAATTGATGGGATCAATATTGAGCGCCTCTGCACACTTTAAATAGACTTCTGGATGAGGTTTGCCATGGGCTAAGTGCTCGGCAGAGTAAACTGCTTCAAAGTATGATCCTATCTGTAACCTGTTTAAAACGGCGTGAATGATATCGCTAGAAGAGGAGGTTGCGAGGCCGATTTTTAGCTGATGTTGCTTGCAAGAACGCAATGCATTGACAACGCCAGCCATGGGTTCACCATCACTGGTAATGTGGCGGACCACTTGTTCTACAATCGCGTCGGCAGTACTTTGGTTACTGTAATTTTTCCACGGAAAACGGGCATACCAAAAAGCGACGACTTGATCGATTCTTAGGCCGGTTGTGAGCGCCATATCTTGCATTGAAACGTTTAAACCCAGTTTAGTCATAACCTCAAAAATGGCTATTTGCCAAACAGGTTCGGAGTCGATTAATACGCCATCCATGTCAAAAATGACGGCTTTTAGCTCTGGTGTGCTCATAAGTATCCAATTATGTTCATTATAACTTTGGTGAATATTAGCGGTGAGAATGGCCTATTTAACAAATAATCATACTGCTAACCCTATAATAATTACAGAGTTTTATGCTTAATTATTGCCTCTCAAAACCGTTTTTAATGATCATAAATATCTGATTTATATAATTTAGATCAAGGTTTCACACTATGGTCTAGTTTTCTTTTGCAGCGAATGGCTTTAATGTATAGGCCGAGATGTCGATTGAGTGTTGTTTTACTTTTGCTGAAGTGTGATCCGATTCATACTTTTGTAAAGCTGTAGTATAATAGCGCTCGAAATAAGGGTCGAGCCTGCCGAGCTGTCAGTTTCAATTTGAAGACGAGCAGTTTCGCTGTTAGAACGCCAAACAAAGAGGAAGGTTGCCGTGCTAGAAGCATATCGTAAACACGTCGCAGAACGTGCTTCAGAGGGCGTAGTCCCTAAGCCATTAGATGCCCAACAAGTGGCACAGTTAGTTGAATTGGTAAAGAATCCACCAGCAGGTGAAGAAGCAGTTATTCTTGACCTGTTAGAAAATCGTATCCCACCTGGTGTTGATGAAGCCGCATATGTTAAAGCGGGCTTTCTCGATGCGGTCGCTAAAGGCGAAGTCTCATCTTCTATCTTATCGTCTGAGCGAGCAGTTGAACTGCTAGGCACAATGCAAGGTGGTTACAACATCGAACCACTGATTGCGCAACTTGATAATGAAGCGCAAGCGCCATTAGCCGTTGAAGCGCTATCACACACACTATTAATGTTTGATTCTTTCCACGATGTAGTGGAAAAAATGCAAGCTGGTAATGACTACGCTAAGCAAGTTGTTCATGCTTGGGCCGATGCTAAATGGTTCCTGTCTCGTCCAAAGCTTGCTGAAAAAATCTCTCTGACCGTATTTAAAGTGTCAGGTGAGACCAACACAGACGATCTTTCTCCGGCACCCGATGCATGGTCACGTCCTGATATTCCATTGCACGCACTTGCGATGCTTAAGAATGCGCGTGACGGCATTGTGCCAGATGAAGCTGGCGCTGTTGGTCCAATCAAAGAGATTGAATCATTAAAAACTAAAGGTTTCCCACTTGTGTACGTTGGTGACGTAGTGGGTACAGGCTCTTCACGTAAGTCAGCGACTAACTCTGTATTGTGGTTTATGGGTGATGATATCCCTAATGTGCCTAATAAGCGCGCTGGTGGTTTCTGTTTAGGTGGCAAGATTGCGCCAATCTTCTTCAACACCATGGAAGATGCTGGTGCACTACCTATTGAGCTAGATGTGAGCAAGATGGAAATGGGCGATGTTATCGATATCTACCCATATGAAGGCATCGTTAAGCGTCATGGCACTGATGAAGTTATCTCTGAGTTCTCGCTAAAGACTGACGTGTTGTTGGATGAGGTTCGTGCAGGTGGTCGTATCCCACTTATCATCGGTCGTGGTCTAACAGACCGTGCTCGTGAAACATTAAACCTTGAAGCATCTGCTGAGTTTGTACGTCCACAAGATGTGGCAGACACTGGTAAGGGTTATACCCTTGCACAGAAGATGGTTGGTAAAGCGTGTGGTGTTAGCGGTATTCGTCCAGGCCAATACTGTGAGCCAAAGATGAGCTCTGTAGGTTCGCAAGATACTACTGGCCCTATGACACGTGATGAGCTTAAAGATCTTGCATGTCTTGGTTTTAGCGCTGATTTGACTATGCAGTCTTTCTGTCACACAGCGGCTTATCCTAAGCCTATTGATGTGAACACTCACCACACACTGCCAGATTTTATTATGAATCGCGGCGGTGTTGCGCTGCGTCCTGGTGACGGTGTTATTCACTCTTGGTTAAACCGTATGCTACTACCTGATACCGTAGGTACAGGTGGTGACTCACATACTCGTTTCCCTATTGGTATTTCATTCCCTGCCGGTTCAGGTCTTGTGGCATTCGCTGCTGCAACCGGTGTGATGCCGCTTGATATGCCTGAATCAATCTTGGTTCGCTTTAAAGGTGAGATGCAGCCTGGTATCACGCTACGTGATTTGGTACATGCTATCCCGCATAAAGCGATTGAAATGGGTCTGTTGACTGTTGAGAAGAAAGGCAAGATCAATGCTTTCTCTGGTCGCGTCCTTGAGATTGAAGGTCTTGAGCAGCTTAAAGTTGAGCAAGCATTTGAGCTTTCAGATGCATCTGCAGAGCGTAGTGCTGCAGGCTGTACCATTAAGCTTGATAAAGAGCCAATCATTGAATACCTTAACTCAAACATCGTGATGTTAAAGTGGATGATTAGCGAGGGTTACGGTGATCGTCGTACTATCGAACGCCGGATCACAGCGATGCAAGAGTGGTTGGCTAACCCGGAGCTCATGCAGGCAGACAGCGATGCACAATACGCCGAAATTATCGAAATCGATTTGAACGAAATCAAAGAACCGATTCTTTGTGCGCCAAACGATCCAGATGATGCAGTGCTATTATCTTCAGTGGTTGATACTAAGATTGACGAAGTGTTCGTTGGTTCTTGTATGACGAACATCGGTCATTTCCGTGCAACGGGTAAGATGCTTGATAAGTTTGCTACCACTTTGCCAACACGTTTGTGGATTGCGCCGCCAACTAAGATGGACCGCGACCAGCTAACAGAAGAGGGCTACTACGCAATCTTCGGCCGTGTTGGTGCACGTATTGAGATCCCAGGTTGTTCATTATGTATGGGTAACCAAGCACGTGTTGCTGAAGGTGCTACGGTAGTTTCAACTTCTACACGTAACTTCCCGAACCGTCTAGGTACAGGTGCTAATGTTTACTTAGCATCTGCAGAACTAGCGGCAGTTGCTGCACTACTTGGTCGTTTACCATCACCCGATGAGTATCAGACATACGCTAAAGAGTTAGATGCAACTGCAGCTGACACTTATCGTTACCTGAACTTTGATCAAATTGCGTCGTACACAGCAAAAGCTGATGAAGTGATTTTCCAATCAGCAGTTTAAGCTAGATTGAAGCACTAAAAAGGCCAGCTAATCAGCTGGCCTTTTTTTAATTCATTTTTATTTTGCTAGAACCTAGAACCTAGAACCTAGAACCTAGAACCTAGAACCTAGAACCTAGAACCTAGAACCTTCTTTGAGTCTTAAGAATGCTTGCTATGCAGCACTTCGAGCAGCTTATCTTCAAGCTCAAAACGTGTTTCCATTGCGTGACCTAAAGATGACAGGTCTTTATCTAAATGAAATAGCACTTGCTCATCATCGGCTTCGGTATATTTGTCATTGAAGTCTAAAGCTGTGTCAGTGGTTTCACTAATCTTGGGTACCAGTTGTTGAGCAAGCGCTTGGCTTGAGCTGCCATTTTTCTCACAGGCGGTCACAACTTGGTTATAGATCTCAAAGTGCCCTTCAGACACATAATCCATTAATTGGTCACAAAACAGCTTTACAGACGCAAAGGGAGGGAGTGATTTTTCAGTTTCCTCATACGGCGGGATCCCAGCAATCTGACAATAGTTAATAAGCAGGTTGCGCCGATTATTTAACCATTGATCTATAAGAGTATTTGAGCCGCCCCATTTTTGTTCGGCTTTCTCTAGCTTTCTTAGCATGATCTTCCCCGTTAAAAATCCATCTCTGTATCTCTAATGTAGGGGACAAATGTGGTTTTGATCAACCATTTTTGAAGGATTTATGAAATGGACATACCAGCGTATGAATTGTGAATGGGGCGTTATAAAATAAAATGCCCAGCGATAGAAATCTATCGCTGGGCGAGTAAAGTTTTTGCGGGCTCGATGCGACGAGCTTCTTGATTGTTCTTGCTAGCGCAGACTTTTTATACCAAAGCTAGCACCTTGGTGCAACTTTTTTCTGTCACATTGGGAGTCATACAGCTTAGGTTAAGCTGAGTTGTGAATCTATTTCACGTTTCTAGTCAAAGCTGTGAACTGTGATTTATAGCCTTAATATTTTACCGATAAAGAAGGCAATAATGTTAACTACCTCAGAATTGACGGAAAATGTCGCGTTGCTTGTCACATTATTTTACGGATTCAGGTTACTTTATTAACGTAAATGCTAAACTACTGCCCCAAGCGGATATCACTATAAGTTTAGGAATCAAGCCAAATGGCAGAATTAAAGAATGATCGTTATTTACGTGCGTTATTAAAACAGCCTGTCGACAGAACTCCTGTCTGGATGATGCGTCAAGCAGGTCGTTATCTTCCAGAATATAAAGCCACCCGCGCAGAAGCTGGCGACTTCATGTCTCTTTGTAAGAACCAAGACCTGGCTTGTGAAGTCACTCTTCAGCCATTACGTCGCTACGATTTAGATGCTGCAATCCTGTTCTCTGACATTTTGACTGTACCCGATGCTATGGGCTTAGGTCTTTACTTCGAAACAGGCGAAGGTCCACGTTTCGAACGCCCTACAGATACTATCGATTCAATCAAAAAGCTTTGCATTCCAGACCCAGAAGATGAGCTTGGTTATGTAATGCGTGCTGTTAGCACCATTCGTCGTGAGCTTAAAGGTGAAGTGCCATTAATCGGTTTCTCTGGCTCACCTTGGACGCTAGCGACTTACATGGTTGAAGGCGGTTCTAGCAAGGCGTTTGAAAAGATTAAGAAGATGGCTTACGAAGAGCCAGCAACTTTGCATATGCTTTTAGATAAGCTAGCAGACTCTGTTACTTTGTACTTGAACGCTCAAGTTGCAAACGGCGCGCAGTCTCTTATGATTTTCGATTCATGGGGTGGTGCACTTTCTCACCATGCATACCGTGAATTCTCACTACGCTACATGCAAAAAATCGTTGATGGCTTAACTCGCCATGCAGACGGTCGCCAAGTACCGGTTACGCTATTTACTAAAGGTGGCGGACTATGGCTTGAGTCAATGGCTGAAACTGGCTGTGACGCACTAGGTCTAGATTGGACTGTTGATATCGGTGATGCACGTCGCCGTGTTGGTCATAAAGTTGCGCTACAAGGTAACATGGACCCATCAGTACTTTACGGAACACCTGAGCGCATCCATCAAGAAGTGGATCAAATCCTTTCTTCTTACGGTGAAGGCACTGGCCATGTATTTAACTTGGGCCACGGTATTCACCAGCATGTTGATCCAGAGCGTGCAGGTTCGTTCATTAACTCAGTGCATGAGTTATCAGGTAAATACCACAAGTAATTAGCTCGCCCACACGCGAATTAATTGACCATTGGTTGGTATAAATAAGGGCTCAGTTTACTGGGCCTTTATTGTTTCTGTTGTTAGCGGATTTTGAGATGAACTCTCAGCTTTATCATTACTTGGTGCCCCACTCACCGTCTTAACAGGCTTTAACTCCAATCTAAATTGGCTACCTTTACCCGGTGTACTGTCAATATCTATACCACAGCCGAGCAAGGTTAATAGCTGCCTGACTATCGCAAGGCCTATGCCTAATTGCGGTAGAGCACTTTGCTCACCTGTTATATCGAGCGTCCTTTGGTTTAATTGCTTCAGGGCTAGCAGCTCATGCTTATGCATTCCTGAGCCGTTATCACTGACTTGTAGCCACACTTTATCGTTATCGGCAGTCATGGTCGCAATGCTTATTTTTCCTCGCTCTGGAGTATAACGAATAGCATTATCTATTAGATTATTAAGCACCCTTTGTAGCAGCTGTGGATCGGTACTTATCGTTAGCTGCTGTTTATCGACAAAGTCTAGCTCAATCGATTTCGATTTTGCTCTAGGGGCAAAGGTTTGCTGTAACTCCTGCAATAGATTGCTTAGCAAGCAAGCTTGAAACTTTGGTGTTACCTGACCATTTTCAAGCGCGGTTAGCTCAAGTAATTGCCCCAGTAATTGCTGCAGGTGCTGGCCTGAGCGAGCTGCGATCTCAATTAGGTCGCTACTGCGCTCATGTTCAGGCAGTAATAACCAGGTGTCGATATAACCCTGTAGTGAGGTTAGCGGTGTTTTTAAGTCATGAGACAGATGCAACATAAAAGCATGACGCTCTTCTTGTTGGCGATGAATCGCTTGGTGCTGCTCACTTAATGCTGACAATAACGTATTGATATGCTGACTGAGGCGATTGATTTCACTGCTGCCTGAGTATTGGCCTGGTAAAGTGAGGCCATCATTGAGCTTGTGCTTGGCCAGCAAGTTCAGATCATGTTCTAAACGGCTTAATGGTTGGGTAAAAATCTTTAATAACAATATAAAGAGTAAGATGGCAAAAGCGAAGGTGATCACAATGGCGGCCGCCCAAAACTGTGTCGATTGATGCTCGCCAACAATTGATTGCCAGCTATCAAAGTCCTCCCCCCCAATAATCACGTATAGATAGCCAGTTTGTTTGCCTTGAGGGTCAATGAGTTTAGCTGCGGAAAAGATTTTATCTTTGTTGATTGAGCGCGGGTCGGTACCGAGTAAAGGCAGTTTATTACCGTCAATGAAGGTGTTTATGAGTTTTGTATCAACTCGCTGCTGCTTAATCTTTTCTTCACTCGCATCATAAGCGATGACCTGACCTTGATTGTCTAAGGTGTATATTTCAAAGCTAGGGCCTAGCAGCATAAAGTCATGAAAGGCCTCTTTTAATGCAGCGTCGGAGGTCACTCCTTTAGAAAGTAGGGGGTTGATATGCGCCATATGCTCAGCAAGCTCGCGGTGCAGCGATTGTTGAATTTGGTTGCGGCTAAATTCTTGGCTAAACTGCTGCCATTGCCACAGTGCGACAAATAATATGAGTATGACTAAAGTAGCCGCGAGTAAGATTCGGCTAAATAAGCTTTTCATTGCTTGCCCTCTAAGGTGAGTTATTTAGGACTAAGGTAAGGTTAAGATGCTGCTTGTATTGTGGGTGGAGTAAATTTGTAGCCAACCCCCCAGACCGTTTTAACCAATTTAGAGGTGTGGCTATTACGCGCAAGCTTAGAGCGTAAGCGATTCACATGACTATTCACCGTGTGCTCATAACCTGAATATGAGTAACCCCATACGGCTTCTAATAATTGCATTCTGCTGAACACCTGCTTGGGATGCTGAGCAAGGTACAGCAAGAGGTCGAACTCTCGAGCAGTCAGCTCCAGCACTTCATTAAAAGCAATCACTTCTCGGGTATTACAGTTAATGGTGATGCCATCAAATTCAACTGAGTTTTGCTGTTGTTCCAGTTGTCTTGAGCGCCTTAGCAGGGCTTTAACTCGGGCTCTGAGCTCGAGCACACTAAAAGGTTTTATCAAATAATCATCTGCACCTGACTCGAGCCCGAGCACGATATCGGCTTCAGAGTCTTTAGCGGTTAACATCATGCAAGGTAGGTCGTTTCCGGCCTCTCGGAACTGTTGGCATAGGGTGATTGCATCGCCATCGGGTAGCATTCTATCCATGACAATAAGGTCAACGTTAGTGTGCTCTATATGACGTTGTGCTTGTTGCAGCGTGGTGCAATGGATCACATCATGATTCATGCTTTTAAGGTTGAGCATGACGAGTTTTGCTAAGTCTTGCTCATCTTCGACGAGCAGTATTCGCTTCGATGTTTGATGCTCATTGTTGTTGATTGATCCATTCATGCTTCGCTCCCAAATGCAGTTGCTTAACAACAAGACCCGCCGATGGAAGCTTTTATTTCGCACTATTATTGGTCACTTTTATAAGTTGTTTACTCTGTGCGATTCACGCGGATTAGCATTACTGGATTATCAAAGCGATGTGAGGCTGAAAGGACGGAGTCTGCAAGGCCGTCATCACTGCTAATGACTCCAGGGTGAGCGTGAACTTTGTTGGAGTCATCACGTGTGGCATTAAAACCTTCGCCACCATCAGCAGGGCCTGGGATCGTGCCTTTAGCTTCAGTATTTGCTTCAGTACCAGCATCGTAGGCAATCACTCTAAAGCTGATAGACTCATTAACAGCTAAGGCTGTTAAGTCATAACCGGTAAAACCTGCAAAGGCATCGTTAGTGTTAACGAGCATGGTCACTACTGACAGGTCCGCAATCATATCGGCATTAAGACTAATAGAGATCTTCTCACTGGCCCCCGGTAATAATATGCCAGCACCACTTGTCAGCTCAGTGACCACAGCTTCATTGGTTAAGCCACTGGGGTCTCCGGATTCTGCTAATGTTTCTAAAGCAACGCTAGCGCTTTGTCCGCTACTCCATAGCACTGTGTCAACTTGATGGCTAACGACCGCAATTGGCGACATGGGCTGGTTTGCGGTTAAGTTGGTCACTGCAATGCTGTAGCTCTGCATTGTCGGTGTAACTACGGGGGGAGTAATGGGTTCAGGGCTGTCATTATTATTGTCAGAGCAGCCGCCTAGTAATAATGCACCAGCGCTCAACAGTATAAGCCCGTTGTATTTAAGGTTCTTGTTAGGATTATTCATCAGGTATTCTCCTATTTAACCACAACAGTCACTCGAGCTACCGGATTTAACCAGCGGTGTACGCGGCTATCAAGGTCACTCATGCCGCCCTGTAGGTCGGTATCGCCAAGCACGCCTGGGTGAATATGTACCTTATCGTTACTGCTCATACCCATTACACCGGTTGCGTTCATGCCGCCATCACCACCAGGTGCCGCGGGGATCCCTGGAGTACCTGACATGCCGCCACCATTAACGACTTCGTCGTTGGCTTCTGTGCCAGCGTCATAGGCACTAAGGGTAAAGGTATAGCTGCCGGCTTCGGTTGGGATTTTCCAGGCATCTAAGCCGACGAAAGCGTCGTTTGTTGGCAGGACCATAGCGGTAATCGATAGGTGAGTCATATCACCTGAATCGAGCATAATGCTGTCGACTTTAGTGCTAGGGGCTAATAGTCCGCCAGCCGGATTGGTCAGCGTAATACCGCCTGCACCTTTTACGGCGGCATCTAAGTCGGCAATATCACCGCCCTCAGCCATTTTTTGTAAGGCAGGAGTTGCCATTTCTCCGGCTTGGAAAAGATGGCTGTCCATATCATGGGCAGCGATAAGCAGCGGGGTGAAATGATTGCCGTGGGTTAAATTAGAGATGCTAATCTCTAACTCAGCCGCTGATACGGGTAGGCTAATAGCGGTACTTAGAATAAGCATTTTAGTGATCTGGTTAAGCTTCATGATAACTCTCCTTTGCAATGTATGGTTCAGTGTGGCAAAGGGATGTCACCTGAATATCTCTCAATTATCACAAAAGTATAACAATTGGTTTTATGCGATAATCAGGGGGAATTTGCCATGAATTTACAGGCTTATTCATGGATTTGTTTAAGAGTTGTCCTTGGTTGGTGTTTTTATCAACGACTGCATCTAAGGTAGGTATTATCTATGATATAAATCGGGTACTTTGCTAGCGCAAACCAAGTCGTGGCCAGAGTTGCTGGTGGGTTTTGAATTAGAGAAGTTGTCTTTAAATGCAAATTAGCAAGAAAGTTGTTTTAATCATTTTTGGGATGAGTATCCCGCTCCTCGTTGCTGCCAGCTTAGCTGGAGTGACATGGCTACATAGCGAAGTCGATTCGATTCGCCGTGATGTTATTGAAGCAGAGCTTAAGAGTATTGAGTCGCAAATAAAAAGTGACCTTAAGGTGCAGCAGCGAGCACTAGAGGCTCAGCCGATGCTGTTAGCCTCAGCCGTTAATTCGGCAGCTTCTGCATGGCCAAAGCTGGCACAATTTAGCGACCTGCAGTTATCCCCGGTAGTAGACGGGTATGTTGACTTGGATGATGGCGCTAACAAAGCCAGATTAAATCTACCTGCTGAACTACTTGCGAACCCGCAGGAAAACACAGGACTCTACTATGACGCACAACATAGACAGGGTTATTTTATAAGCTTGCAGGCGGCGTCGGGTTCTCAGCGTTTACTTTTGAGCCGTAAGCTAACAGATGCATATTTAGCAAATTTAGACTTGAGCGATTTTGTTACCCAGATTAAATTGGCACCGGGAAGCGCACAAGCTGGGCTGCTACTAACAGATGATACACTGACCGCCAATACAGTGACCGCCGAATTGAGCATGCCAAGCCTACTAGCTCAATCGCCAGCGCATCTTACAATTACCTTCTCTAATCACTTTTTCTCTCGCGTGGTATTGCAATATAGCTTGTTCACATTGATCCTATTGGGTTTATCTATCATCTTGTTATTAGGTGTATTCTTTTGGCTTAGGTTAGGGGTATTTAAGCCCTTTGAGCGCTTTGCTAAACAACTTAACGCTATCGACTTTACTTCAAGGGAAAGGGCACTGATAAGCAGTGACGGCCATGGCGAGTTTAGCCAGATATCAAGCGACATTAACCAACTATTATCTCGGGTATATCAACAAGAAAGGCAATCTAAGATCACCTTAGAGTCAATTGCTGAAGCGGTCATTTTGATCGATATTGATACCAGAGTGAGTTATCTCAACCCTTATGGCGAACGCTTGCTAAAAGTGAGTAATGAGCAGGCGCGAGGCAAAAGCCTGGATGAATTGTTAGCAGGTCATAAAGGCTTGAGCGATACCTTAGTTGCTTTTATGCAAGGCGGCAGTCTACGTGTGGAGTCCACGCAGCTTAGACTAGACATTGATACACCTAAGCTAATGAGTGGCAAATTCAGCAATTTATCAGACTACTCTGGCCGCATTATTGGCGCAGTGATTGCGCTACGAGATACCACAGAAGAAGCGCTACTCAAACAGCGATTGCAGCGCGGAGTTCATTTTGACTCTATGACAGGGCTGCTTAATCGTGGTGCATTTGAGCAGCAATTTATTCGTTATGTGCAATCGTCCAAAACACTGGCAGTGGTATGTCTGGATCTGGAACAATTTAAGCTTATCAATGAGTCATGCGGTCATAGCGTTGGCGATAAAATGCTTGATAACGTTGCTAAAGCTATTGGCTCTTGCTTATTCAAAGGTGAATTATTAGGGCGTTTAGGTGGCGATGAATTTGGCTTAGTGATTAAAGACTGCTCGGCCCTTGAAGTGGCTAAGTTGATTAAGAAGATCATTGTCAGCGTGGGTAGCCAAGAGGTGACACATAACGATACGCACTACCGCGTTGGTGTGAGTGCTGGCGTAGCCTTGTCACGCTTTGATCAACAAACGGATCTTTTAGAGCTACTAAAAGATGCCGATATCGCCTGCCATGCTGCTAAATGCAAGGGCAGTAACCAAGTGCACTTTTATGACAGCCGCGACAAAGACTTAAGCTATCAACGTAATGCATCTAAGTGGGCGGTTAGAATTGTACAGGCGATTGAGCACAATGAACTGGTTCTTTACTATCAAAAGATAAAATGTCTTTCCTCTCACAGTCGTAGACAGCGTCTTGAGGTGTTACTGCGGATCCAAGAGCCGGGCGGGAGAGTTTTGCCTCCTGCACAATTTATTGCTGCTGCAGAGCGCTTTAAGTTAATTGTTGATGTCGATAAAGAGGTCATCAGAAAGACTTTTCTGTGGTTATCTTTAAATGAACCGCTTTGGGATGATCACTGTCTATCGATTAATTTGTCAGGTAATAGCCTTGGCGCTGAAGGCATGGTCGACTTTATCCTTAAGCAACAAAAGCGTTTTGGGATCCCGAGCAGTTGTATTTGCTTTGAGATCACCGAAACAAGTGCCATCCAAAATCGTAGTCGTGCGATGAAGATGTTGTTAGATCTGCGAAAGCGTGGCTTTGCTTTTGCACTGGATGATTTTGGTAGCGGGTTTGCATCCTATGGTTACCTCAAAGAGATGCCTGTCGACTACGTTAAGATAGACGGCTGCTTTGTAAAAAACTTAGTCAGCAATGCCAAAGACTACGCCATTGTAAAATCGATTAACGATGTCTGCCGAGTGATGGGAATCGAAACGATCGCAGAATTTGTGGAAAACCAAGAGATTATCGATCAACTCGAAATCATTGGGATTAACTATGCCCAAGGTTACGGTATTGGCCGACCTCAAGCATTAGAGTCCTATCAAACAGAACCCGCCCCAGAAAAACTGATGGTTTAAAATCGCGATCACTTTAAAAGAGTGATGGTTTAAAAGAGTTATTTGCGATTGGGGTGATTATGTGTGAGCTTTAACACTTAAATATAAACTCTCGAGTGTTAGGTGATATATGCAAATCTTTAATGACAAAGTTATTATCATCACCGGGGCATCGGAAGGTATAGGGCGAGCATTAGCCATAGAACTTGCTCCTTATGGCTGTAAACTGGTGCTCTGTGCCCGTAATCTTGAGCGACTGAACTCGTTAGCCGAGGAAGTGGCAGAACTCGGCCAACCCCCATTGGTGCATGTGGCAGACCTTTCAGAACAAAGCCAATGCTCAGGTTTAATCCAAGCCTGTATCGCTCATTTTGGCAAGCTAGATATCTTAGTCAACAACGCGGGAATGACCATGTGGTCACGTTTTGATGAGCTGCAAGACTTGAGCGTTATATCGCAGATCATGCAGGTAAACTATCTGGGTCCGGTTTATCTCACCCACGCAGCAATTCCCTATTTAAAGCAAACCCAAGGACAGATAGTGGCCGTTGCCTCGTTAACGGGGATGACAGGTGTGCCTGTGCGTTCGGGGTATGCGGCTTCAAAGCACGCTGTTATTGGTTTTTTTGATTCGCTAAGAATTGAGCTAAGTGATAATGATGTTGCAGTAACCGTGATTTGCCCAGATTTTGTGGTAAGCCAAACCCATAAGCGTGCACTCGATGCCAAAGGGCAGCCTTTAGGTAAAACACCGATGCAGGAGGCTAAAATTATGACTGCACAGAAGTGCGCGCAGCTGATGATACCGGCGATAGCAAACAGAAAGCGTCAGCTAATCACCTCGTTTAGAGGAAAAATAGGTCGTTTCTTTAAAATTATCGCCCCAGAGCTAATTGATAAAATTGCACGAAGGGCGATAGAGTCTGGTCGCTAGTGTGCGGCGCAGTATACGAAAGGTTATTTATTGAGGTGTTTTACAATTGCAGCCGCCGCTTCAGCTTTAGTCGCTTTCTCGTTACTGGTCTCAATGTGAGCCGTGGCGCTGTGCCCCGTCATCTCTTCAGCAATATGCAGCCAGTCTGGGTGCCAGTAAAAAGATGAGCCTGATAGCGTGTCCCAGTTATGAACACCTGATGTTTCGCCTTGATAGATAAGATCGCCAATTGAATATGCCATTGTTAACCCCTGATATTTAAGTTTAAGTTTTAGTAAAATCGATACCAATCTATATTGAGTTGGTTTGAACTGATGTTATTGTTTACGATTTGATCTGTCATTTCCCATAGAGTGCGCTAACAGATACTGACTTTATGTAACCTATGTCACAAAACCTTAGATTGGTTTACGCGGATTAGGATGTTACTTAAGTTACAGCATAACGCCTAAAAGACGTTACAGAATTAGTTAGGTTTCTCATCTATACCGCTCTATAACCATCGAAGCCATATTGTGCAAAAAAGAGCCCAGTGAAACTGGGCTTCGTAGTAGGTTATTAGTTATTAGTTATTAGTTATTAGTGAGATCAAGATTGATTAACCACCAAGCCCTAGATTGAATATCACCAGCTTCAATAACACCACCGCTTCGGTAGGGCTTAGCAAAATGTACGAGCACGATTGAAGAGCCCATCTGATAACGTCCAGATTGGGTAAACCAAGCATTGAAAGCATCATCTTTATTGAGGCTTATCGTGACTTCTGAGCTGGTGGGTTGTGTTAGCCCTGGGCAGGTATAAATCGCCTTATAATTAATAGGGTAAGCAATTTGGCTTCCGTCACTGCAATGGCTGGTCTTTTGCAGCCTTAAAGTGATCAAGGTGCAACCTTTGTAGTTAACCGGATCTTTGCAGACTTGAGCTATCATCGTTGAGTAGCCACCACCTTGATCTCCGAGAGTATGGTTTGTTAACTCGCCTCTGCCACCAAAAACGGTGAAGTAAGAAACCTCATTGGCCGCGATATCAATAGGAGAGATAATTTGTTTATCACTTCCATCAAAGCTGATACTTGCTTCTTCACCTAAGCCTGCTTCTATTGGAGAAATAAAAACTTTATAGGTAGCGGAAGTAGGCTGGTAATTTTGGCCGCCATCGTCAGTTACATTGACATCAAAATAGTCATTTTCTAGCGATTTTGGGTAGCTGTGTATCGTGATTTCACCGTTGGGTGCGAGCTCTACAAGCTCTGGCGATACTGGTGTGGCAAAAGCATAGCTTAATTTACCAAATTGGCTTGCGACAGCGGGTGCTTTAACTCGGCGATCAGGGTAGAACACTACATTTATAATATTGTTCTCAAGCTCTAGGCCTGGATGCTTGGCTTTTTCAATATTGACATTGAACTGACGAATAGTGCGTTCAAAGTTTCGGCTTTGCTCTATTACGCTAATTTGAGCAAGACCGGCTCCATTTACTGCGAGCACACCAGTTGTCGGATCTACGCTGACAATATGACTGTTTTGAGAGGCGGTGTAATAGCTGATATGACTATTTAGAGCTCGACCTGATATAACAGGAGCTGGGATGGTGGCATCGATAGCAAAGGGTTTACTCATAAACGCAGTTGCAAGTGCTAGGTCAGTATTTTCATCAGCTTTATCGATGATGACATTGAACTCTGCTTTTTGTGAGACATGCCCAGCATCTCCTTTGTCGGTCACAATGAAAGTTGCAGAGCCTGCATTATTAATTGTGAAGGTTCGTGCTAGTTCGTTTATCGTGATGACATCACTTTCTCCATACTTAAGTTGCCACTCTAGTTGGCCAATACCACCAGAAATTGGTATATCAAATGTATTTCCTGTTGAATATGGAACTCGCACGGATGAAATTGATAATGTGCCATTGAGTGGCGAGACATCTACATAAAAACGTTCTGTGGCGGGAGCAAAATACTCATCGCCCGAATCGATAGCTGTTATCCACCCGCGACCAGCTCCCACTATGGTAATGGCTCCAGTATCGGCATTTTGCTTAAAGACTCCATCGCTTCCATTATCTATGCTAAAGCTCACACTGCCTTTGTGATTGATCACCTGTGGAGTAAAAGTCGCATTGGCTGCATAGTCGACTCGGGTATTCGCTAGAATAAGATCGCTATTAGTTTGCTTGTCGACAGTAACTGTAAAATTCTGCTGCTGGTTAGCCCAGAACTCTCCGCCATCATCTGTGATGATAACTTCAACAGTTCCAGGCTTAAATACTGTCATTGATCCCGTATTTACATCGATAGAGATAACATCTTGTGGGCTACTATCGCTTAAGGCATAAGCTAACTGACCATGACCGCCTATGACTTGAGGTTGAATAGTTTGATTCTGTTGGTAACGGCTCTGGATATCTAAACTGTTTAGAGAGTTGCTATTGATACGTGTGACTTCAACATTAATTTCGCGACTTTCAGCTAGGTAGTTTTGGTTGCCAGCGTCGTTAATCGTCACCTGTGTTTTACCTACCCCAATAAAACTAAAAGTCCCTTTTTCAGCATCAATAATATTGATGATATCGGGATTTGCATTTTCTGAGAGGGAAAAAGATTGTTTACCCTTAGCGCCTGTCACTTTAATGGTTTTTTGAGCATCTGCATTATAGGCCGCAGAGATATCTGCAACTTGTAGTTCAAGGTTCTTCGCTGGATTGATTTGCACTTTAAAACGCTGAGTTGCAACGGTTTGGTGATATTGTGGAGCATGTTGGATGACTTTGATCTCAGCTGCACCAGCGCCAATAATACTCATTTCACCACTTGCTTCATCTATTTGCACCACATGGTTATTTGTAGCATCTACTAGAGAGTAATGAATGTTTTCAGTTGGAGAGCCGCGGTATACCGGAAGTAGTTTTGCTCCCAATAGGAAAGGTTTATCAATGACATCTGAAAATTGCGCAAATTCAGTAGCCGCGGATTCAATGGTCACTTTAAATTGTTGGGTATCCGCTTGATAGTTACGTCCACCGCTGTCAGTGACATCGACCAATACGCTGCCACTGCCCCAAATCAGCAATTCACCAGCAGGTTCAATCAGTATAACTTGATCGCTTTGATCAGCGCTTAGCGCATACTCGAGTTCGCCAAGAGCACCATTTACGTTGACTTGATGGCTTGCAGCTGCTTGGTAAGGAAAGCTTAGATTGTTAGTCACTAGAGGTGGTCGAGGGGCTTTGCCGATAGTGACATTGAAGCGAGTGCTTGCTGGTAAGTATTGCGCGTTACCAGGATCATTGGCAATGACTTCAGTACTGCCTGCATTGAGGATTATCAGACTACGCTTATCTGCTGAGATCTGTAACACATCATCTGGGGCGCTATCAACGAGTTGATAACTGATATTTCCGAATGCTCCTACGATATCAGGAGTGATAGCGCCATGATGTGAAAATGTTCTTGTAATATCAATGGCTGTAATAGGTGGATGAGTTTCTTTCTGTGGTAGCGGTTCTGTTGAATCTGACTCACCACCTCCACAGGCAGTAAGTAAGAAAAGTAACAACAGATTTAGGTACTTCATAGTGCTTCCAGCTTAAAATTGAAGCGCGAGTATACATATGTGAGTAATATGCTGCAATTGGTTGGTTAACTGTTATTTTGTGCTGTCAGTTTGCTTTTTGATGGTTGTAAGTTTTTTTATGCGGGGTAAAAGTTGCATATAAAAACAATGTTTTAGCTTAGGTTATGAACAATATGAAAAAGTTGTCGATACATTTGTAATCGAAAGGTTTGTTTATGCAGTTGGTGTGCATTTTAATGTAAGCGGGCCTAGATCCCACTTTTCACTTTCTTATATTTTAGGCCGATGAGTGACATACAAATTCAGAGTGGCAGGGCAAGTGACTGAGGCTTGATATCTGTTTAGCCTTAGATATTGACTCTAGCGTTAGCTTAGTAGGCGAGAATAACCGTCATCTCAATTTTGGTAGTCCATGAAAAAAGCCCTGTATTAACAGGGCTTTGAATAGCTGTAAACGAGATGGCTAATAAGCCTTCGCCATTTTTACGGGCTATTACTCGGTAAGCAATGTCTGTTCTACAAGAGAATAGAATTACTCGGTAAGCAATATCTGTTCTACAAGAGAATAGAGTTACTTAGCTTTCGCTATTTTCACGAGCTATTGCGCGGTAAGCAATATCTGTGCGGAAGTAAACGTCATCCCAATGGATAGACTCAACTAAGTTGTAAGCATCTTGCTGTGCTTCGGTAACCGTGTTGCCCAGTGCGGTAGCACACAATACGCGGCCGCCGTTAGTGACTACGTGACCATTTTCCATACTCGTTCCAGCATGGAAAACTTTTGCATTATTGTTACCTAAGGTTAGCCCTTCAATCACGTCATGCTTGCGGTAAGCGTCTGGATAGCCACCTGCCGCCATCACCACACCCACAGCTGCGCGTGAATCAAACTCGGCAGTGACTTGATCAAGCTCGCCGCGAGTTGATGCTAAACAAAGCTCAACTAAGTCAGATTTCAAACGCATCATAATCGGTTGGGTTTCTGGATCGCCAAAGCGGCAGTTGTACTCAAGTACTTTTGCGCTGCCATCTGGAGAAATCATCAGGCCTGCGTATAAGAAACCAGTGTAAATATTACCTTCATCCGCCATGCCATCAACGGTTGGGCGAATTACATTCTCGATAGTCCAATCGTGAACCGCTTGAGTCACAACGGGGGCTGGTGAATATGCCCCCATGCCGCCAGTGTTTGGCCCATGGTCACCATTGTCACGTGCTTTATGGTCTTGGCTGCTGGCCATAGCAAGAATGTTCTTACCATCCACCATGACGATGAAGCTGGCTTCTTCGCCTTTTAAGAACTCTTCAACCACAACCCGTGAGCCCGCTTCGCCAAACTTGTTGCCCGCTAGCATATCTTCGATTGCTGCATCAGCTTCGCTTTGATCTGCCGCAATGATAACGCCTTTACCCGCCGCTAGGCCATCAGCCTTAATGACAATCGGGAAACCAGTCAGGGCTGTTACTTGCTTAACATAGGCTTTAGCTGGTTTTATCTCAGTAAAGTTTGAGTAGGCCGCTGTAGGAATATTGTGGCGAGCCAAGAAGTCTTTAGTGAAGGCTTTAGAAGATTCAAGCTGCGCAGCCCCTTTGGTTGGGCCGAAGATTGGCAAGCCTGCTTCATTGAAGGCATCAACCACCCCAAGTGCTAATGGCACTTCTGGGCCCACTATTGTGATAGCTACTTTTTGCTCTGTGGCGAAGGCAACTAATGCCGAGATCTCTTCAACATTAATCGCTACGTTTTCAAGCTTTGGCTCTAATGCAGTACCTGCATTACCCGGCGCTACAAATACCGTTTCAACTTGCGTCGATTGTGCAGCCTTCCATGCCAATGCATGTTCGCGACCGCCGCCACCTATAATCAATACTTTCATATCTTTACCTTTTATAGCTGCGCCATTCTTCCTATCTCTGCATCAAGCATGCTCACGTATTGGCATACGCTGCGCGTGCTTTCTTTGACCTAGAAAAAATGGCTTGCTCTAAACGTTAAATATTAATTTTGTTAATGCGCGAATAAAGCCCTTTATTCGCGCAAACCAATTAATGACGGAAGTGACGCATACCGGTAAATACCATTGCCATGCCGTGCTCGTCAGCTGCTGCAATGATCTCTTCATCGCGGATAGACCCACCTGGCTGGATGATACAGCTGATGCCAGCTTCTGCTGCAGCATCAATACCATCACGGAATGGGAAAAATGCATCTGATGCCATTACTGAGTTTTGCACTTCTAGGCCTTCGTCAGCGGCTTTGATACCAGCAACTTTAGCACTGTATACGCGGCTCATTTGGCCAGCTCCGACACCGATAGTCATGCTGTTTTTTGCGTAGACAATCGCGTTTGATTTTACAAACTTAGCCACTTTCCAGCAGAACATTAAGTCTTTCATTTCGCTAGCGGTTGGCTGACGTTTAGAAACGACTTTAACGTCATCCAAATCTACCATGCCTTGGTCACGGTCTTGCAGCAGTAAGCCGCCATTAACGCGCTTATAGTCTAGACTGGTGGTTTTGCTTGTCCACTGTCCACACTCAAGTAAACGCACATTAGCTTTAGCTGCAATAACGTCACGTGCAGCCTGGCTGACTTTAGGCGCAATGATGACTTCGACAAATTGACGCTCAACAATCGCACTTGCTGTTGCTGCATCTAGCTCGCCGTTAAAGGCGATGATGCCACCAAAGGCTGAGGTTGGGTCAGTTTGGAATGCTCGGTTGTAGGCTTCTAGTAGATTTTCACCAATAGCAACGCCACAAGGGTTAGCGTGCTTAACAATCACACATGCTGGCTCATCGAACTCTTTTACGCACTCAAGTGCGGAGTCTGTATCGGCGATGTTGTTGTATGAAAGTGCTTTACCTTGCAGTTGAACTGCAGTGGCAACAGAGGCTTCATCGAGATTAGTATCAACGTAGAAAGCGGCTGTTTGATGGCTGTTTTCGCCATAGCGCAGGTCCTGCTTTTTTACTAACTGGGTGTTGTAAGTGCGTGGGAACTTAGAATCTTCGTGACACTCATCTTTGCTGTGCGCAGGCACTTTAGTACCGAAGTAGTTAGCTATCATGCCATCGTACGCGGCAGTATGCTCAAACGCGGCAATCGCTAGGTCAAAACGAGTTTCAAGTGTGGTGCTACCTTCGTTCGCTTGCATCTCGGCAATCACGCGGCCGTAGTCGTTAGCGTTAACGATAATGGTAGTGTCTTTGTGGTTTTTAGCTGTAGAGCGAACCATGGTTGGGCCGCCAATATCGATGTTCTCGATAGCGTCAGCTAAGGTGCAGCCTTCTGCCGCAACAGTCGCTGCAAATGGGTACAAGTTAACCGCAACCAAATCGATTGGCTTGATGTTGTTTTGTTCCATTACGATTTCGTCGATACCGCGACGCGCTAAAATGCCGCCATGCACTTTAGGGTGCAGGGTTTTAACGCGGCCATCCATGATCTCTGGGTGACCAGTATAGTCAGATACTTCAATGACTGGCACACCATTATCAGCCAACAGGCGTGCGGTGCCACCTGTAGAAAGTAGCTCAACACCTTGAGCATGCAGCGCTTGTGCAAACTCTAAGATTCCGGTTTTATCTGAAACGCTTAACAGCGCGCGACGAATAGGTCTGGCATTATTCATTGTAGGTACAGGGTCCAGTAGTTATTTTTAAGGATCTTTCGGAAAACAGAACAGTCTCGCGCCTTTGTGGCCTACACTGCTTTCCAAAAGTCCCTCAATATTTTTTACCCCTCGTCACGGCGCGCATATTTTAACGTAAATTTACACTCGACAGTGTTTTTTTCTGCGCGATTTCACAATACGTTCAGCAGAACAAGCTTTAGTGTTTTTTAAAGCGCAGAATAAGTCTTGACCTTGGATACAACTCCAAGGTTTATACTCGACAAAATCAAAAGGTTTAAGCGGGCTATTTTTGCTTTTTATCTTTTGATGTTGAGATTAAATTTAAAACGGAACTGGAGCTAGGCATGTATCGAATTGGTGAGCTTGCACAATTGTGCGAAGTCAAAACAGATACCTTACGTTTTTATGAAAAACATGGTCTTTTGTCGCCATCATCGCGCACCGACTCTGGTTACCGGATCTATACCGAAGCCGATGCAGAGCGATTACGCTTTATTTTACGCGCCAAAGCGGTGGGGTTTACGTTAGCCGAGATCACCGAACTGCTCTCGATTGAGTTAGATAAGTCCAATTGGGCTTGCGCCGATGTGAAGGGATTAGTGGATGACAAACTGGCTAATGTTGAAGCGAAAATTGCCGAGTTAAACCATTTTCAATTGTCGCTACAACGATTGTCCCAAGCCTGTTGTGGTGGCCCTGAAAGCGCTGAACATTGCTCAATACTCGAAGCATTAGAATCGAATACCGACAGCATTCGCTGTGAAAATAATCAGCATAGTCATGGTGAACGTGGGTTCACTAAGCACTGTACTAATAAATAAAATACTCAGAATACACGTGAGAAGTCGTTATGTTATTTGAAAACTTTATTGAGTTGTTTCTAGAATCTGCGCCATGGCTATTATTAGGCTTAGTGCTAGCGGGCATGTTGAAAATGTTCGTTCCTATGGCCTGGATGCAAAAGCAGCTTGGCGGCCACGGTTTTAAAACTGTGGTAAAAGCAGCGGTATTGGGCGCGCCTCTACCCTTGTGTTCTTGTGGTGTTATTCCCGCAGCCGTTGGTCTACGTCGTAGCGGTGCATCGAAAGCCGCAACCACTTCATTCTTAGTATCAACGCCTGAAACTGGCGTGGATTCAGTCACCGTATCTTATGTATTACTGGGTCCATTTATGGCGATAGTCAGACCTATTGCGGCGGTGATTAGTGCTATCGTTGCAGGCTTATTGGTGGGCCGTGATGACGATGATGGTAAACCCGTTGCTAATGCTAATATTAGTGGCGAAGCTAAACAAACCAAAGCAGAGCAAGTAAGCTCATGCTGCAGCAGTAAAAAAGCTGAGGAGCAAGTTGCGCCAGTAGCTTCATGCTGTAGTAGCAAAAAAGCTGAGCCAAAAATTGAAGCGAAAGCTGAGAAAGGCTCGTGCTGCTCAAGTAAAAAAGCCCCAGTAGTGGAAGCTACATCATCATGTTGTAGCAGTAAAAAAACGGACACTTCTAGCTATGAACAGGCTAGTGCTGAAGTCGAGAGCTGCTGTGAATCGACCAGAGATGTGGCGACAGAATTAAAGGGCACCTCTGTTATTGGCCGTATTGGTAAAGGTCTGCATTACGCCGCGACAGATCTAGTTCGAGACACCACGGTTTGGTTGTTGATTGGTTTGTTCTTTGCGGCACTGGTGCAAACCTACGTGCCTGCTGACTTTATGGCAAAGTGGGGCGACGGCATTCTTGCCATGCTAGTGATGGTGCTTATTTCTGTGCCTATGTATATCTGCGCCACGGCCTCAACCCCTATCGCGGCAGGACTGCTCTTAGCGGGGGTTTCACCTGGTGCTGTGTTGGTGTTTATGTTGGCAGGCCCTGCAACCAATATTGCTACTTTAGGCGTGGTCACAAAAGAGTTAGGAAAGCGTGCGCTTTATGGCTATTTGGGCGGAGTCCTAGGCGTCGCCTTAGTATCGGGTATTTTAGTTAACTATTTAGTTGAGACGTTCGGTTTTGTGGTAATGCCACAAATTGGTGAGCAGCATGAGCTATTGCCGGCTGGTATCGTCTATACCTCGGGTGTGGTACTCGCGATACTGATGGCTAAGGTATTTTTAGATAAGCTACCTAAAAACTGGTGGCGTCGAGACTGCTGCTCATAAATTGCTATAAACAATCTTTGCAGGGAATTGTTTGATAAGGTAAAGGCACTCATTAGAGTGCCTTTTTGTTTTTAGGTCGTACTAAGCTGTTGTAATAAGCTAAAGTTTGGTTACAGCTTTCGAGACAATGAGCCACATGAATAAAAGGAACTGCCATGAACAAAATCCTCACCATACTGCTGCTCAGTATGACCCTTGTTGCTTGCTCAGAGCCATCAAGCCTAGATAGTGACGGTCACTATGTTGAAGGTGTGCACTACCGCGAATTGGCGACCCCTATTCCTGCAAGCAGCGATAATATCTCGGTAACCGAATTTTTTTGGTATGGCTGCCCTCACTGTGAATTGTTCGAAAAACCCCTGCATGATTGGGAAGAAAGTATGGCCGATGGTGTCACTTTAGTGCAATCGCCAGCGGTGTGGAATGAAGCGATGAAGCTACATGCAAAAGTCTTCTTTATTGCCGAGCAGATGCAAAATAAGCAGCAGGTGCATGCTGCACTGTTTAATCAAATCATTGGACTGCGTGAAGTGAAAAGCCTTGCTGAGCAGCAAGCTAAGTTAGCTGATTTTTTAAATGGTTATGGATTATCGGAGCAAGAGTTTATCGGCAAGCTCTATTCGGCTGATATCGTGTCAAAGCTTAAGCATGCTATGCAGCTGATGTCATCGGCAGAAATTCAAGGCACACCCACTATCTTGGTTAATGGCCGTTATATCATTCTCAATGAGTCGGCAAATTCGGCCGAGCAGGTGATGGATATCGCCAGTTATTTAGTTGGACTCGAAAAGGCAAGCTTAGCTAATCGTTAATAAGGTATCACTATGATGGAGGGGTGGAGAGATGCTTAGTCAGTGCAGCGTTGTGCTTAGCCACAGCTTATTTTAGTGGCTAGGCACATTATGGCTGAAGTAAAGGCGACAATTATCTTTGATGGGGTCTGTAATTTATGTGATGGCGCAGTACAGTTTGTTCGGCGCCATGATCCTGAGGAGCACTTTAATTTTGTGGCTTTACAATCAATACAAGGTCAAGCACTGTTAGCTCAGTATCAACTTAGTCACCTTGCATTAGACAGCGTGATTCTTATTAAGCAGGGGCGCTATTATTTACGCAGTGACGCGGTGATTGAAATCGCTAACTCGCTCACTGGCATGGCTGTATTACTGAGGTATCTTCGCTTTTTTCCTAAACCCATTCGCGAAGGCAGTTACAATCTGCTGGCTAAATATCGATATCGACTCTTTGGTAAAAAAAACTCCTGTAACTTGCGTTAATTTCACCTCTTGGTTATTACCTGACAATGGCGGACAGCAAGGCTAAATCGCTTCCATTTTGAGCGATGACCGCGATGGCAAGGGCGCCAACCCACTCAATTTAAGTGCGATTAGGCGTACTTCGCTCATATTATTTATCTAGGGTCTCAAACACTGCAACGGCAAATCAGCCTATTTTTAAGATATTTGCTTGCCTGTATTCATGAAAGGGGCATGACTCTTGCGCCATATTGTCTCGTTCTCCCGTGTGGTCATTAATGGCCAAATAAACAATTTTTAAACTTTATGTTTCCAAAAAGCCTCATTTCTTGACGCTAAGCTTGCTGTAGGGTTGATTGCGTGTGAAAGCATATATTTTTCAAGTACCTAATTTAATCATTACCATTACTTACGGGTGAGACATAGTGTCCCTGCTTGATGCGTCAAGTTGTCCCTTTCTTCATATTGCTAACTGTTTGGTGTTTTGCTCCGTATTTGCCTCCTTGCTTTCGTTTGGGTGGAATTTAATTCTTTTTTCTTTCTATTTTTATCAGTTTTATTCTGTTGGCTTTTTATTGTGATCTTTGTCGTGTGTTATTAATTGTCCGTATAGCTGACTTTGGGGATAATCAATTTGCATTAAAGAGTCTCTGTTTAGGTTACCGCTAGCTAAAGCAAGCGCAGCTTAGCAGGACAGATAAATGACAAAAAACAAACTACAGCGCCGAGATGAGATTATTGGCCTGAGTAGAAAATACTAATTGTGTGAGGGTGATATGGACAGACGACAGTTTTTTAAACTGTGTGCCTGCGGAGCGACCACATCGGCAATATCAGCGTTGGGATTAATGCCCGGCACTGCGATGGCTGCGCCTCGTGAGTATAAGTTGTTGAAAGCAAAAGAAACCCGCAATAACTGCTGTTATTGCTCTGTGGGTTGTGGCTTGTTGATGTACAGCCATGGTAGCAACGGTAAAAACGCTGAAAAAGCGATTTTCCACATTGAAGGCGACGCTGACCATCCGGTTAACCGCGGCGCATTGTGTCCTAAAGGTGCCGGTCTAGTCGACTATGTAAATAGCCCTAACCGTAACCATTTTCCTGAAGTGCGTGAGCCAGGCTCTAACGAGTGGAAACGCATTAGTTGGAATGAGGCATTTAGCCGTATCGCGCGCTTGATGAAAGACGACCGCGATGAAAACTTTATTGAAAAAAATAGCGATGGCACCACAGTAAACCGTTGGTTGAGTACCGGCATGATGACTTCATCTGCACAGCCAAATGAAGGTGGTTTTATTACTCACAAGTTTGCTCGTTCTCTTGGCCTAGTGGCCATCGATACTATTGCGCGTAACTGACACTCCCCAACGGTAGCAAGTCTTGCTCCAACATTTGGGCGCGGTGCCATGACCAACCACTGGATCGATATTAAGAACGCTAATGTCGTGGTGATCATGGGCGGTAATGCCGCTGAAGCACATCCTGTCGGTTTCGGTTGGGTTACAGAAGCTATGGAACACAATAACGCCAAATTGGTGGTTGTGGATCCACGCTTTAATCGCAGTGCAGCATTAGCTGACTGCTATGCACCACTTCGTAGTGGTACTGATATCGCATTCCTTTTAGGTCTAAGTCGATACCTCATTGAGACTAAACAAGTTAACTACGAGTATGTCAAAGCGTACACCAACGCTAGCTACATTATTCGCGAAGATTTCGAATTCAATGAAGGCCTATTTAGTGGTTTTGATGACAAGAGTCGCACTTACGACAAGGATTCTTGGTACTACGAATTAGATGAAGATGGTTATGCCAAAGTCGATGAAACATATGAGCACCCACGTTGCGTGTGGAACTTATTAAAGCATCACATTGACCGTTACGACTTTGAAACCGTAAGCAATATTACCGGCACGCCAGTTGAAGATTATGAAAAAGTGTGTGCCTTAATTGGTAGCACGCACGTTCATGACAAGGCGGCGACCTTTATGTATGCGTTGGGCTGGACCCATCACACTAAAGGCGCGCAGAACATCCGTTCTATGGCATTAGTGCAGTTGCTACTGGGTAATATCGGCGTATTGGGTGGTGGTGTTAACGCACTGCGTGGTCACTCAAACGTGCAGGGCGCAACCGATATGGGGCTGCTATGCCAGAACCTACCTGGTTACTTGAAACTGCCAAATGATAACGATACAGATTTAGCGACATACCTAGATAACTATACGCCTAAGGCGCTGCGTCCAGGCCAAACTAACTACTGGTCTAACTATCCAAAGTTCTTTATCTCGCAGATGAAGAGTTTCTGGGGTGAGAACGCCACGGCGGCCAATAGCTTTGGCTATGACTGGTTACCTAAGTGGGATATTCAGTACGACTTTACTAAACACATCGACATGATGTACCACGGCCAAGTTAACGGTTACTTCATTCAAGGGGTTAACGCGATTAACTCTATGCCGAACCGTAACAAGACCTTAGCGGCATTATGCAAGCTTAAGTACATGGTGGTGATGGATCCGTTAGCGACTGAGACTTCGGTATTCTGGCAAAAAGCAGGTGAGTTCAACGACGTGCAGCCAAGCGACATTCAAACTGAAGTGTTCCGTCTACCGACAACACTCTTTGCTGAAGAAGAAGGTTGTATCGTTAACTCCGGTCGCTGGATGCAGTGGCATTGGAAGGGCGCAAACCCACCAGGGGAATCTAAGCCAGATGCTGAGATTTTAT
Organism: Shewanella sp. 0m-6; assembly: GCF_052977325.1. Taxonomy (NCBI): domain Bacteria; kingdom Pseudomonadati; phylum Pseudomonadota; class Gammaproteobacteria; order Alteromonadales; family Shewanellaceae; genus Shewanella; species Shewanella sp. 0m-6. Next base: position 86,147 of record NZ_JBRIMD010000012.1, on the reverse strand, counting down.
CTGGCATTTTAATGAAGCTACGTGAGCTTTATAAAGCTGAAGGTGGTGTACTGCCTGAGCCGATTGAAGCCGTTAACTGGGGTTACCATAATCCACACTTCCCACATGGCGAAGAAGTGGCAAAAGAGCTTAACGGTATCGATCTTAAAACCGGCAAACAGCTTGATAGCTTTAGCCAGTTAAAAGATGACGGTAGTACGGCTTGTGGCTGCTGGATCTACTCAGGTTGCTGGACTGAAGCCGGCAACATGATGGCGCGCCGTGACAACTCTGATACCTCAGGTAAAGGGATTACGCCGGGTTGGGCATTCTCTTGGCCGTCAAATCGCCGCGTGCTTTATAACCGCGCATCGTGTGACGTTGATGGTAAGCCTTGGGATCCAAAGCGCGTCATCGTTGAGTGGACTAATGGTAAATGGCATGGCATCGACCAAGGCGACTTCAACATGAAGTTACCGCCAAAAGAGTCGGCGCATCCATTTATTATGCAGCCAGAAGGGGTGGGGCGTTTCTTCGCGTTAAAATTATTAGCCGAAGGACCATTCCCTGAGCATTACGAGCCAATGGAGTCGCCTATCGGTACTAACCCATTGCACCCGAATGTGATCAGCAACCCTGCGGTGCGGATGCTGCCGGGCGTGGCCGAGACTTTAGGTTCGCATACGGAGTTCCCTTATGTGTGCACCACGTACTCATTAACAGAACACTTTAACTTTTGGACGATCCACTGTCGTTTAGCGGCTATCTCTATGCCTGAAACTTTCGTTGAACTCGATGAAATTCTTGCAGAGAAGAAAGGCATTGCTAATGGTGATTGGGTCAAGGTGAGCTCTAAGCGTGGCAGTTTGTTAACTAAAGCGTTAGTCACTAAGCGTCTACAACCACTTAAGGTTCACGGCCAGATGGTACATACGGTTGGCTTACCGCGTCATGGCGGTCATAACGGTCTTACGCGCCGAAGTTATAGCTGTAATGTACTGACCACTGAAGTGGGCGATGCGAATACACAGGTGCCTGAATTTAAAGCATTCCTTGTGGATATCGCTAAGGCTGAGGGAGTTTAATCATGTCTGCTCAAGATATTATTTTAAGCTCTGGTACATCAGAGCTCACCCCTGCAGCGCAGGTACGACGTAAGTTAAGCAAAGTGGCAAAGTTATTCGACGCCACTAAGTGTAACGGTTGTAAAGCGTGTCAGGTTTCGTGTTCTGAATGGAACGACCTTAGAGCACCTGTGGGTAGCTTCCAAGGTTCTTACCAGAACCCAATGGACTTGTCTTCAGAGTGTTGGACACTGATGAAGTATAACGAAATTGAACAGGACAATAAGCTACGTTGGAACTTCACTCATAGCGCCTGTATGCACTGTGATGACCCCGCATGTTTAACGGCTTGTTCAACTAAAGGTGCCATTGTTCAGCATGCTAACGGCATTGTCGATTTTGATTCTGATAAGTGTATCGGTTGTGGTTACTGCGTAGTGGCTTGTCCGTTCGATGTACCAAGACTCGACCCTGTGGATCAAAAAGCCTACAAGTGCACCATGTGTTCAGACCGTCTACAAGTGGGCCAAGAGCCTGCCTGTGTGAAGTCTTGTATCACTGGCGCGCTGAAATACGGTACCCGTGAAGACATGCTATTTATTGCTGATTTGCGGATTAAAGAGCTGCATAAGCGCGGCTATGTTAATGCCGGCTTATACAACCCAGAAGGTGTGGGTGGTACAGGCATGATGATGATTCTGCATGATATCAATCAACCACAAAATTACGGCCTACCAGCCGATCCAAAAACGAGTGTGCCAGTTAAGTTATGGCAAGACGTGGTTAAGCCATTAGGTGCGGCGGGGATCATGGCAACAGTTGCAGTTGCTTGCTTACACCGTATCACTGTGGGTCGTAACCTCGTTGAAGAGGACGAGCCAGCACAGTTTGACCACACTCACTCAGATAAGTCAGATAAGGAGTAACGCTCATGCATAAGCAGAATATGATTTTGCGTCATAAGTTGTTCGACCGCATCTGTCACTGGTTTGTGGTTGCAACAGGTTTGGTGACATTCCTAACCGGCTTTGCTTTCTTCTTCCCATCATTTCAATGGTTGGGGTCGATTGCTGGCTCGCCGCAAATGGCGCGCTTTGTTCACCCCATTGCCGGCTTGATGATGTGTCTGCCGTTAATGGTGATGCTAGTTCGCTATTACCATCATAACAAGTGGGAAAAGAATGACCTGAAATGGATGTTAGCCATTAAGGATGTGATGTTCGAAAACGAGGACAAGATCCCCGCTATCGGCCATTACAACCCGGGTCAAAAAGTGCTGTTTCGTACCTTTGTGGTGACCTCAATCGCATTGACGATTACCGGCATCATGATGTGGCAGCCTTACTTTGCCCCTTATTTTGAATCAAGCGCCATTGAGTGGGCCATTTTGATTCATGCAGTATCTGCACTGATCATGTTGATCTTTGTGATTGTGCATTTTTGGATGGCGACGTGGGTGGAAGGATCAGTTGCTGGCATGTTGTACGGCTATGTGTCGCGAGCTTGGTGCAAGAAGCATCACCCTAACATGCTAAACGATCCTGAATTAAAGACTAATAAGCAGGAAAAACACTAATTATGAGCACAGCAATACTCGACGCTGAAAAGATCCCCGGCCAGTCACTGGATATTAAAACCGTGATCGCAGCAGATCCACAGGCCGTTTATCAATTTAGAGCCAAGCGACTCGCAGAGCTTGCCGAAGGTTCTGGATTAACAGAATACTTTGGCTTACTCGAGCAGTTAGTTGGCGCGCAACAAAAGGTAGCGGCACTTTACGGTGATGCGGCAAGTAGCTGCTTTGGCCCTCAGCCAAAGTTAGATCTAAGTCAAAACCAGCCGATGGCGCAGCAGCATTTTGAGTGGGGCAATTATTGGCAGTCGGTATTGCTGGAGCTAATTGGTGAGCTAATGCCCAAAGTCAGTACTGAGTTACATGGGGTGCTAAAGGAACTCGCTAAGGCTGAAGGGGAGGTATTGCAAGGTTACGCCCAGTCGATGCTTGGCGGACATTTTGCACAAGTCCCTGCGCAGTACAGCCTGTTTATTTGGGCGGCGCTGTCAGTGTACTGGTCACATTGGGCGGTGGATGTTGCACAGGCTTTGGCTGATGAGGCGGAGGCACATAAACGCTTATGCCCTGTGTGTGGCAGCCACCCTGTGGGTAGCGTGATCAAGGAAGAACCACGTGTTGGCCTGCGCTACTTACATTGCAGTTTGTGTGAAACACAGTGGCATGAAGTGCGCGCCGAGTGCACATCATGCGGCGAAAGCAAGGGCGTGTTCTTGTGGGCTGAAACCGAAACTAATGCCGCTATTCGGGTAGAAAGCTGCGACACCTGTCAGGGGTACACCAAGATGTTCTTTACCGACATCAACCCAAGACTTGAGGTTGCGGCAGACGATTTGGCGACATTGATGATGGATAGCCACTTGGTTGAGCAAGGATACAGTGTAACCACGGTAAACCCGTTGCTGCTGGCTCATGAGCAAGAGCCTCAGCTTGATAAAGAGCTTCAGCCAAGTGAAAAGCCTCTGCTTGATGAAGAGCCTCAGCCTCAGCCACATCAACAGCAAAAGGTTGGCGACATCCACTAGTACCACATAAGCCAATCAAGAGCCGCATTTCGGTGCGGCTCTTTTATTTGGCTAGTTCAATTAACTCATTTCTATAAACAGACAATCAGACGAAGACCTATGACTCAAGCTATCAACTCAACCCAAGCCCTCTACCGTTGTTTGCCCGCAATGGACAGCTTGCTACTGATACCTCAAGTGATAGGTTTTATCGAGCAGCAGGGCAAACCCTGGATTAAGTCCTTGCTGGCACAAATGCTTAAAGATGCGCGGCAGCAAATTGCACTGCAGCAAAGCTTGCCAAGCTGGTGTTTGGACGTAAGCCTGATTGCCGAAGAGCTCGTTTGTCGTATTACTCGCGCGCAGCGCCAAAGCATGACCCCTGTGATTAACCTAACTGGCACCATATTGCACACTAACCTTGGCCGCTCGCAGATGTGTGAAGCAGCGATTAACGCGGTCACCCAAGTGATGCGCAGCCCGGTGCCACTTGAATTTGATATGGGCCAAGGTAAGCGCGGCCATCGTGACAGCGCAATATCAGCACTTATCCATGAGCTAACGGGCGCAGACAGTTGCTGTATCGTTAATAACAACGCTGCCGCGGTTTTATTGATGTTGGCCGCGACCGCCGCCGGTAAAGAGGTGATTGTATCGCGCGGTGAGCTGGTGGAGATTGGCGGCGCGTTTCGTATTCCCGATATTATGGCCCAGGCGGGTTGTAAGCTGGTGGAAGTGGGCTGCACGAACCGCACTCATCTTAAAGATTACGCCGCCGCGATTACTGAAAACACCGCGGCAATTATGAAGGTGCACACCAGTAATTATCATATTAGTGGTTTTACTAAAGTTACCGAAGAAGCTGAATTAGCTGCACTGTGTAAAGAACGCGGCATCGCATTAATTTCCGATCTTGGCAGTGGCGCACTGACAGATCTATCGCGCTTTGGTTTATCAAAAGAGCCAATGCCGCAGCAGATGCTAAAAGATGGCGTCAATCTAGTGAGTTTTTCTGGCGATAAGCTGCTGGGTGGCCCGCAAGCTGGCTTAGTCGTTGGCGACGTAGAGCTAATCGCTAAGCTGCAAGCGCATCCATTAAAGCGTGCACTGCGCTGCGATAAAATGACCTTGGCTGCACTCGAGGCGACCTTGATGCAGTACCGCAATCCCGAAGCGCTAGATACCCAGTTACCTATCTTTAGAAAACTGTCTCGTCCTTTGGTTGAACTTGAACGGCTTGCACAAAAGCTTCAGCAGCAGTTAGCTGGTAACGTCAATATCAGCTTGTTTGATGTGACAATCAAATCTTGCCAAACCCAAGTGGGCAGCGGTTCGCAGCCAGACGTTCTACTGGAGTCCATCGCACTGTGTTTCTCTGTTAATCCTGCGACAGCAAAAAAATACAGCACACTAAGTGTGTTGCAACTGGATAAGCTATTTAAAGCCACAAGTACCCCTATTATCGGTCGTATTACGGCCAATCAATTGTGGCTAGATTTGCGTGGCACTGATAGTGACAGCCAGCTTATTGACGTCCTGACAACAAGCCTACTCAGCTTTGAGCAAAAGATCGTCGGTGAGCGAGAGCTCGCCGCAGCGCAAGAGCCTAGTCAAACGTCTGCAGCTAGCGTGGAGACAGCGTCATGATTATTGTTACTGCAGGTCATGTGGATCACGGCAAAACTAGCCTCATTCAAGCGCTAACTGGCACTGATGCCGACCGCTTACCAGAAGAAAAACAGCGCGGCATGACTATCGAACTGGGTTATGCCTTTATGGATCTCGCAGGTGGTGAACGCCTGGCGTTTGTTGATGTGCCGGGCCACAGCAAGTTTATCAATACCATGCTCGCCGGAGTGAGCTGCGCTAAGCATGCGCTGCTGATCATCGCTTGTGATGATGGCGTGATGCCACAAACTCACGAGCATTTAGCCATTTTACAACTGCTTAATCTTGAACACTTAATCGTGGTACTCACCAAGCAGGATAAAGTTGATAGTGAACGGGCCGAGATGGTCAAGCTTGAGGTCAGTGAGCTACTGGCAACACATCAAAGACAAAGTGATATCTATGTAGTATCGGCGCAAACCGGCTTTGGTATTAGTGATTTAAGCGATGCGATTACCCAGCTTGCTGAAATGCAAATGGCAAAGCTAAAACAGACTCGAGAGCAAGCCTGTTTTCGTATGGCAATCGACAGAGCCTTTAGCGTAAAAGGTGCAGGTCTTGTGGTCACCGGTACTGTGATTAGTGGCCAAGTTAGCCAGGGGCAAAGCCTGTATTTATCTGGCCAGCGAAAGCCGGTAAAAGTGAGAACCTTACATAGCCAAGGGCTGGTGAGCGATAGCGCGCAGCATTGTCAGCGAGTGGCACTGAACCTTACCGGCGTAGATCAACACCGCGGCGCAGAGCGCGGCGACTGGCTTACCGCGTTAGCACCTAGTGTTGCTGCTAATGAAGCGCCAAAAGTGATTTGTGGCGTATTTGAGTCTTGCTTGCCATTTAAGCACTGGCAAAGCGTGCAAGTGCATCTTGGTAATCGCCACACTACCGCGCGCTTAGGCTTACTGCAAAACCTGGCAGACGGCAGTGCCTTGGTTGAGCTGCAATGTGAGCAGCCACTAGGTTGTGTCGAGCAAGATCGCATTATAGTGCGCGACAGCGCCGCTAAAACCACCTTAGGTGCGCTGCGGGTGTTAGATATTAACCCGCCAACCCGTGCCAAGCGTAGCGTTGAGCGTTTAGCTTATTTAGAAAGCCTTAAGCTGTGCGGCTCGCTAACGGCGAGTTTGCAGGTGCAAATAAACCACCACTGCGTAGCAAAGTCCGCTTTTATGTGGGCGAATCAGTTGACTGAACAAACACCTTGTTTGGCTGATGAGCAGGTGATTAGTCTCGGTGGTTATCTGTTATCAAGCGGATTGCTTCAGCAGATTGAAGCGCAACTACTGGCACTTATCGCTAATTATCATCAGCAATCGCCTGAGCTATTAGGTTTGAGTATTAATCGCCTACAGCGCATGACTCATAACCAATATCCACTGCCTGTATTGTTGAAACTAACCGATGGGCTCAGAGAGCAAAAGCAGCTGCAAAGCACGCGCGGCTTATTGCATCTGCCACGGCATAACCTAGCACTGTCGGATGCTGATCAGCAGCTGTGGTCGCAGATAAAGCAGCAACTGCTTAGTGCCAACAGCCCGTTATGGTCATCAGACTTAGCTCAAGCGTTAAATCTTGAGCTGACTGTCGTTCGCACGCTGTGCCGTAAGCTCATCCAGTTAGGGTATCTGTCGGCGATTATTAAAGACCGCTTTATGCTCACCGAAAGTCTGTATTTCTATGCCGATGTGATCCGCAAACAGATCGATATGGCTGGTGAGCTAAAGACTGCCGATTTCAATTCGATTATCAAATTAGGCCGCAAAGCCAGTATTCAGCTTTTAGAGTTTTATGACCGTAGTGGATTAACGTGGCGCAAGAAGAAAGATAATTCGAGAGTGATACGCGATAGCAGTATTTTTATCGCAAGTGATTTGGCGGAAGAACATAGGAGTTGAACCTACCCGGGACTGCTGGCAGCCCCACCTGGATTTGAAATCCAGACGTTTCACCGGAAACGACGTTCTTCCGTATCACTTGCGGCGAATAATAAGTAATTGTTTTTAGCTAGACAATATCAGTGGCAGGCTAACTTTATTAATTGTGAGTCTACATTGCATTTATCGATATTAATCATGATGAGTGGGACATTATTTACCAGGCACATAGAGTGCTGTGACGGTGGGCTTTAAATTTTAAACGATATTAATCGACTTATATATTGACTAAGTGTGAGTCCTATTTACCTCTATCCATTTATCGATATTCAGATCGCTAGATGGGACATTATTTAGCAGAAGAAATGGAACAGATATATGACGGAACTTGTGTGTGGCTTAAATAATATTACCGAGCAGACAGCAGTAACATGTTTTCGTAATGATAGAGAGCAGTCATTAATCGAAACGGTAGCGAAAGAGGTCAGAGTCGCGCTGATTTATAATGGTATTTCTCATGTCGTAATGATGGCCTGTCCAACGGCATTAAAAGAGTTCGCCATTGGCTTTAGCTTGTCAGAATCAATTATTGAAAGCGTACGTGATATCCGTTCGATTGAGATTGAAGCCATTGCCACTGGGGTGTTGGTGCATATTGAGGTTTCTCAGCGCTGCTTTATGCAGTTAAAACAGCATCGCCGCAGTCTTGCCGGCCGCACAGGGTGCGGCCTTTGCGGTGTCGAGCAGATAGAACAAACGGTGAAACCGACCGTAAAAGTCACAGGCACTGAAAAATTCAACCTAAACAGCTTAAAATTGGCATTATCTAATCTGCATAAGCATCAAAAAGCATTTAATTTGACCGGTGCCACACATGCTGCTGCCACCTTGTCGGCAGAAGGTGATATTATGTGCTGCTTCGAAGATGTGGGGCGTCATGTCGCGCTAGATAAATTAATCGGTCATATCAGCTGTGATCCTCTGACTCGTCATTCGGCGTTGTTATTAACCAGTCGAGCCAGTTTTGAAATGGTGCAAAAAGCAGCTATTGCAAATATTAGTATTATATTTGCAATTTCTTCAGCAACTTCGTTAGCGATTGATATCGCAAACAGATCGAATATTACTTTGGTTGGGTTTTGCCGTGAAAATAGAGTGACAATATATACCCATCCTGAAAGGTTGTATTTATGTGATAAAACACTAAGTAATGTTGAAAATAATAACTTAGCTGTGATCTAGTTAAGCTTTTTACTCAGCGTTTAGTGTTCAGTGTTCAGTGCGTGTTTCAAATTTTAGCCTTAATTTTAGTTGCTTAATTAATAACTTGGTTTTATTAGTTATACAAAGGATTTAAGGCTGATTTTAAGTGCTTAATTTAAGCTTTTGGATCAAGTGCTTAAATTAAGTGTTTTATTTCATCTTCATGTTAGTTGGTAAATTTTAAATATGTGGTTAACGTTTAAAAATCAGTTTTTTATTAAATTCTGGTCGCCTTTTGCCGCCGTTATTGCAGCGGGTATATTGTCGACTTACTTTTTTGGCCTAACAGGCTCACTTTGGGCGGTTACCGGTGAGTTTACTCGCTGGGGTGGGCATATATTGCAGTGGTTTGGTGCTGAGCCAGAGTCATGGCAATACTTTCAAATCATCGGCTTACAAGGCACACCACTTGATCGCGTTGGCGGTGTGATGATTATTGGTATGTTTGGCGGTTGTATGGCTGCGGTGCTGTGGGCAAATAACCTAAAGTTGCGTATGCCTAGCTCTAAAAAGCGTATTGCGCAGGCATTAGTGGGCGGTATGATCGCAGGCTTTGGTGCGCGTTTGGCGATGGGCTGTAATTTGGCGGCCTTCTTTACGGGGATTCCGCAGTTTACTTTGCATGCCTGGATCTTTGCTTTTGCTGCCGCTGCAGGTACTTATATCGGCGCTAAGATCACTTTGCTACCGTTTTTCCGATCAACTGCCAGGCTAAAGTCGGGCAGTTTGAAGAAAATTGCTAAGCCAAATCCGAATCAAGTACAAAACCGTTTTCGCCTAGGTTGGCTGGTATTTGCGGCTATGATTGGCTTGTCGCTTTATGTGATGCAAAGCTCGACTAAGCTTGGTATTGCCATGTTTATGGGCATGATGTTTGGTCTATTGATTGAGCGTGCGCAGATCTGCTTTACCTCAGCATTTAGAGACATGTGGATCACCGGTCGTACTCATATGGCTAAGGCGATTATTTTAGGTATGGCAGTCAGCGTTATCGGCATTTATAGCTATGTGCAGCTAGGCATGACACCTAAAACATTATGGGCCGGCCCGAATGCGGTCATTGGTGGCTTGCTGTTTGGTATTGGTATTGTGATCGCGGGCGGTTGTGAAACCGGTTGGATGTACCGAGCACTTGAAGGCCAAGTGCACTTTTGGTGGGTCGGTATTGGTAATATTATTGGCGCAACGATTCTGGCTTATTACTGGGATAGCTTAGCGGCTCCGTTAGCAACGAGTTGGGATAAAGTGAACCTGCTCGATGTATTTGGTCCATTAGGTGGCTTAGGTGTGACTTACTTGCTTTTGGGCTTGTCGTTTGTGCTGATTTTAATGTGGGAACAACACTTCTTTAAAAAGCAAAAGCGTCAGCAACAAGCCGTTGCAGCAAAGCTTGCAGAGCTAGCCTCTGCGCCAGTAGCAGCAGTGCCAGTAGCACCAACGATTCAAAGCTAACAAGCCTTGATAGGAGTTGGTAGGGCAGCAGTTACCTGTCGTTATTGAGAGCGAGTAACTATTAGCTATCAACTCTCAAGGAATGAATTGATTTACTTTATATGCGGCGCAAGCTGACTTGAGCCGCCCCTTTGCTGAGGAGCATATTATGCCAGCATCTATCGTACCTGATTACAATTTAGAAATTTATGGTGAGCCTTGTCCTTACCCAGCCGTTGCTACTCTTGAAGCTATGGCGTCACTCAAGTCGGGTGAAGTGTTAGAAGTGATTACCGACTGCTCGCAGTCAATCAACAATATTCCTAACGACGCCAAGAACCACGGCTATGAAGTGTTAGATATCAGCCAGCAAGGCGTGATGTTACGCTTTTTGCTTAAGAAGTAAGCAGTCAGCGTTGATTCTGGCAATAAAAAAGGCACTCATAGAGTGCCTTTTCTTTTGCTTATTTTATGTCAATCATCATTAGCGAGTGAGCATTGAAGCGTATTTAGCTAACCTGAACTAGTTCGGTAATTCTGCATTGTGGTAGACGTTCTGTACGTCATCACAATCTTCAAGGGCAGCAAGGAACTTTTCGAACTGCTCAATCTCTTCTGCATCAGTAATAGCAGTCATTGTCTGTGGTAAGAAAGTAATTTCTTCCATAACATAGTCAGTGTCTTCTGGTAGCTCAGCAGCTAATGCTGTTTTCACTTTGAAGAATTCTGTATGCGGCGCGTATACGCTGATCATGCCATCTTCTAACTCTACGTCAGATACATCAACGTCAGCCATCATTAGCATTTCAAGGATGGCATCTTCGTCATCACCGGCGAATACGAATACCGCTTGATGATCGAACATATGACCAACAGTACCAGGGCCGCCGAGCTTAGCATCATTTTTAACGAATGCTTGGCGAACTTCAGTGAAAGTACGCTTAACGTTATCAGTTAAGCAGTCGGCAATAACCATGCAACCGCCAGGACCAAAACCTTCATAGCGTGCAGTTTCATAATCTTCACCACCGCCGCCACGGGCTTTTTCAATAGCACGCTCAATAACGTGTGCAGGTACTTGGTCTTTCTTTGCTTTGGCAATCATGGTGCGAAGCGCAAGGTTGCCGTCAGGATCGAAACCACCATTCTTGGCGCAAACGTACAGCTCTTTCCCGTATCGAGAATAGATTCTGGTTTTTTGCCCAGCGGTTTTCGCCATGGATTCTTTCTTGTTTTGGTATGCTCTGCCCATCTTGATCTTTCTCACTAAGCTTAAAAAATTGCCAGCAATGTTAGCAGCTTTATCGAAATAAATCAGCCGCAGGCCTTTAAAAATGCTAAACGCAGCGATTAATTTTGTTTAATAGCAGTAACTAAGAGTACTAAAGACCACCGGCCTAGTGTTTCCTGTTGTTTGCTTTGTTCTTTCGGGCACTCATTCGTGGGGGGGGGAAGTGCGTTTATACGTTACTTTATGAACATGGCTAGTATGCAGTCTGTTCATTTTTTTCTCACTGTCCCTCTCCCTTTTGAGTGTTATTGATGCCGGTAAATATGCCCAGTTAATATGAGGCTTCGATTACAGCTGTTGTCAGGGTTGTGTTTAAGTTTTTGTATTGTGCTTGCATTGTATTTTTATTTTAATTGCGTTTGTATTGCGCGATGTTAATCGGTTATTTAACTTAAACTGACAATCTATTATTTTAAATGTTTATCATTATTATTTTGAACATTGCTTTACAGTATGCCACTCGATTAATTAATTATTAAATTCATTACTTCTGTCTGTTATTTTTTCATCAAGTTTTATACCGATTTTGATTTGTTAGTTATTGTTTTAACTGTATTTTATTTTTAAGTGCTTGTTGTGGTGTAATTAATTGAACATTAAATAATTAGCGTATTATTTATGTGTGTTTATTTATGTGAACTCTACCTCGTAATAAATAGGTTGTTGAGAAATTAGTCACAAAAATAAGCTGTTACTACTAATAAGGTATTTGCGGGGGAGTAAAAGATCACGACTTAATAAAAATTATGGAGTGATGATGAAAAAATTTAATAAATGCAGTGTGGCGTTAATCGTTGCCACCGCTTTCGGTCTAGCTGCCTGTAGCGATGGTAAAGACGGTAATGATGGTGAAGATGGCACCAGTCCTCTACCACCGGTTGTCGAGGTTACTGAAGCCACTAATGTTGCAATGCTTGGCTATACGCTTGAAGAGGGCGCAGTACGCTTTGAGTTTGAAGTGACCAACGAAGAAGGCTTACTGGTAAGTGGGCTTGAAAAAGTGAGCGCTGAAGTGGCGGCTTTGACCGATAAAGGCATCGCACGGAGTCGCCCCGATTTTGAGGGGACAATCGTAGGTGGCAGCGCTAATGAGGCTACCGAAGGTGCGAGCTTGACCATGACTGAAGATGGCCGTTATGAGTTTTTAGCGCCTATGCCAGCAGTCAACGCTGGTACAGAAGGCATCATTCGTATCGCTGTTGGTGGCGGTGAGAATATTGCTAAGTCAAATTATATCGTGGTTGATAAGTCAGAAGGCCTACACACCACATCAACGGCAACCTGTCATGGTTGTCACGTCGATTACGCCGCATCTAACTTAAAGCATCCAAGCTACACCGCAATTAACACTGACGGTGAAACTGACTTAGTCGCGGGTTGTATGGTGTGCCACGGCAATGTGGTGCGTGATGACGGTGGTTATGCGCGTAACTCAATGCAAAAGATTGGTCATATCAATCACCAGAAATTTGAAAAAGATTTCGAACCAGCCAATTGCTATACCTGTCATGCTGAGCCTATAACTAAGGTTAATAGCATGAGTACTTGTACCGACTGTCACGATGCTGCTGGTGTCGGCACGGCGGCCGTTGCGATGACGTATAGTGGCTTTAGTGAGTCTGATGATGTGCGTTTATTCCATAAGAAAGTTGCGGAAAAAGCTCTGGTACGTGATGAGCATGCTGCAACAGTTTCAGCGCCTTATATGGCTGCTGATGGTGGCTATTGTACTGATATCGCTTTATTTAAAGGTGAAGAACAGCTAAATCTAGAAACGTTGCAGGCTGATGGCACTGTCTCTTATTTAGGGGCTTATTTACACGGCTATGATAATGCATCAATTGTTGGCCGCGCAGCGAGAACGAGCACTACAACGTACGATGCTAACGGGACTGCGTCGATCTGTTTTGCTAGCTTGGATGCAACATTCCCTGAATTAATGGCCAGCTCACGTATCACCTTTAACTTTGGCTCAGATGCTAGTTATGATGGCGTCACACTTCATGGTTATTCTGACATGATGTCGGGTACGTTATATGAGCGTCGCCATAGCGTTACTGTTGAAAGCTGTAGCACTTGTCATAACAACGAAACTAACTACCATAAAAACGGCAGCTATGCCGACGGTGGCTTAGGTTGTGTGGCGTGTCATAACAATGGTCAAGACCGTAGCTCTAAGAATTCAGCACCAGGCTTTGGTCCTATGGTCCACAGTATGCATTGGGGCGAAGGTAGCTCTGCGATAACGGGTGAGCCAAACTCAGCCACTAAGCTCAATGCTGAAAACTGTGTGGCGTGTCATGCCGAGGGGATTGATCTTAACGCGGTGCCAAACCAGTACATGTTGTCTAAAGCGTTCAACGGCGGTACTTCCGGTGTCGCATCAAGTCCAGTAACGGCAAATTGCTATGCTTGTCATGATAGTGATCAGGCGCTGAACCATATGAAGGCAAATGGTGGTGAAATCAATATTCCGGTAGATACTAAGGGTGACTGGTACAGCCAAGGTACGTCAGAGTCTTGTGCAACTTGCCATGCTGAAGGTCGTTCATACGGTATTGAAAAATACCACGTATTTGACCGCAAAGAATAAAAAGTAAGGGTTAGCGCTCCCTGCAATTAGCTAACCCATATCTTTTTTGGGCTCTTATACAGAGCCCTTTTTAATTTCTGTTTTTATCCTGATGAAGTGCTAGACTGCTGCTCTATTGCGTTGTTTAGGAGTGCTTCCTATGCTTTGGAAATCTTTATCTTTTTCTGAGCTTTCATTGAATGAATTGTATGATTTGTTAAAACTCAGAGTTGACGTATTTGTGGTAGAGCAAAACTGCCCTTATCCTGAACTCGATAATAAAGATCGCCTGAGTCAGACTCAGCATCTTTTAGGAGTTAATGAGCAAGGCATTATTCAAGCCTATGCTCGAGTGCTCGCGCCTGGCGTGAGTTATCCAGATGCGAGTATTGGTCGAGTGATTGTGGCTGAGGCTGCTCGTGGTGGTGGTATTGCGCATACATTGATGCAAAAAGCGATTGCGATTTCGAGCAAGAAGTGGCCTGAGCATAATATTCAGCTTGGCGGCCAAGAGCACTTAAAAGGCTTTTACCAACACTTAGGTTTTGAGCCGGTCTCTGAGATGTATTTAGAAGATGGGATCCCACATTTGGATATGTTGTTAACGCTTAAACACTAATTTCAAATGCAGAAAAGCGCACATAGGTGCGCTTTTTTATTGATCATTGAGCAGCAGGTTTAAGCTCTTAGCGTTACTTCTGGCTTGTAGTCGACATCACCATTTTTACTGATCACTGCAAGCGTTTTGTTTTGCATAATAAACGCGAGTGGCCCAGCAGACAGATGACGGACAAAAAGTAACCTGAAGCCAAATTTATGTAGATCATACAGAGCAATCTTTTGCTCTGCGCTCATGGTATCCCAATGAGTATCATGAGCAAGTGCAGTCCCTCGCTTTTCTTTAGAATGTAATGCAATTAGCATAATATCTCTCTATAAGTTAGCGTGTTTATATCACTAGATATTAATTATACAACGGCTGTCTAATATAACCGTTTTTTAAGCAGTTAGGCATGGGGTTATTCAGAAAATAGTTGTTTTTTTTAGTGAAAATTGGTCAACTTTTTAAATCTATACAACAAACGTATTAAGGAGTTAGCAGTGCTTAGCTATATTGAACCTGTATTTCGTCCACCATCAGAATGGAAGTCGCTGATCTTACAGGTGACCAATGGCTGTAGTTGGAATCAATGTAGTTTTTGCGATATGTACACTGAGCCGCAGAAGCGTTTTAGGGCGCAAAAGGCTGACAAGATAGAGCAAGATCTTATTGCCGTAGCTAACTCATCAGCACATATCTCTCGGGTTTTCTTAGCCGATGGTGATGCGATGACACTGCCCTTCGCACGCCTCGAAAGCATCTGTTTGTTGATAAAACAATATCTCCCGAATGTGACTCGAATAAGCAGTTACTGTTTGCCTCGTAATATCAATAATAAGAGCCCTGAACAGTTGCAACGGTTAAGAGAGCTTGGGTTAAGTTTGCTTTATATTGGCTGCGAGAGTGGTGATGATGAAGTGCTGGCTAGGATCAATAAAGGTGAAACCTTTGCATCTTCCTTAGCGGCATTACAGAAAATTAAAGCCGCGGGGATCAAAGCGTCAGTGATGATTTTAAATGGCTTAGGTGGTGTTGAATTATCAAGGCAGCACGCCGAGAATTCGGCTAAGTTGATGAACGCAGCACAACCAGAATATCTGTCGACCTTAGTGGTGACATTGCCTTTAGGCACACAGAGGATGGACGCGGCTTTTGATGGTGAGTTTCGGTTACCCAACCAGTCTCAATTGTTTGAGGAGATGCATACGCTATTGAGCCATCTTGAGCTAGAGAAGACCGTATTTCGGTCAGACCATGCTTCTAATTACCTGGTGTTAAAAGGTGTGCTGGGCAAAGATAAACAGGCATTGGTGGAGCAAGTTGCGGCCGCAATGAATACTCCTGAGCGAATTCAGTTACGGCAAGAGTGGCAAAGAGGGCTGTAAGGATTTAATACTCTTGGTATTGCCAACCTAGTTTATGTTGCTTTGCTGTTTTAATGTGTTCGCGACATCTAAGCACTGGTCTTTAAACCACTGGATTAACGGGTCTTTGTGAACTCTGGCATGCCAGTAAAGGGTGCTGTCTAGTTGAGGCAGCTCTTTAAGCACTACCGCTTCTAATCTCGATTGCCACTTTTTTGATGCCAGCGTTCGCTGCGATACAAAACCGACATGTTTTCCTGCTAGCAAGCCTTGTAACAATACTTGAAACGAGCCACTAATAAGGGTGATTTTACGCTGCAACTGGTTATGTAATGCCAGTTGAGTTATCTCAGCTTCAACTGAGTTTGAAGCTGAATACTCGGCGGTATCATATGCAAAAATTTGCGCTAATGTCGGTTGCTTAATTTTAGCTAAAGGATGATGTCGACTATAGGCGGCACAGTAATTATCACTACTGATATGGCGCCCATGGATATTGGCTGGAGGCGTATCTGTGCCCGCTGCTGCGATATCAATCTCACCGGACTCTAGCAAGGAAAAAACATCCTTGGGTTTATGGACAAATTCGAGCTCTACATTAGGCGCTGACATGAGTATTTTATCTAGCAGCATCGGGATCATTGTCTGGGTGAGGTCGTCCATAAACGCAATACGGATCACCCCATGACTTTTCATTGGATCGAACGCGCTCTGAGAGATGAGCCGCTCACTCAGTTGCAGCCATTCTGTGAGTGAACTATAGAGGCGTAATGCTTTACTGGTAGCCTTAATGCCTTGTCCCTGTTTTACAAATAGTGGGTCATCAAAAACGGCGCGAAGTTTTTTTAAATTTTGACTCATCGCTGGCTGAGATATATCTAGCCTTTCAGCACTTTTAGAGACGCTTTGCTCTTCAATCAAAATGGCTAAACTGAGTAATAAGTTTAAGTCGCATTGCTGAATAATTTTTAAATCTGTTGGGTTCATAAGGCTTTTTCTACAAGTAGATGTTTATGGCATAGTGCGATGATCTGACGTCTAAACCATTGTTGTAATTCAGGGGCTCTTTGATGGCGATCCCAGCAGACTTTTAGCTCAAGATTAATCGGTGAACCTAACCAGTCGAAATTTTGAGTCTCATCTTCAGGCAAAATTCTCATAGCAAAATGCGGCAGTAAGGTGACGGTATTATTTGTTTGTAGGGCATAAAGCAGGGCACTTAATGAATTTGTCGTTAAGGTATAAGCGGCATCGAGTGCATTTAGGTCCTCTAGCGCTTCAATTGAGTGTAATTGGTTATGCTCTTGAAATTGATAGCGTAATAGCTTAATTGCATCTTTGTCTGAGTGAAGGTTTTTCTGATTGGTCGTTTTGTGGGTGACCATTTGCCAAGGTGCTCGACCTATTGCAGTGCTAACAATTGGAGTGGAGACATTATCGTAAAAGCCAATAACGACATCAGCTTGCCCACGTCTGAGTAGTTGAAATCCGTTGGCATTTTGAGAAATATATTCTAGTTCAATACCGGGAGCCTGTTCACTCATGAGCTCAATTAATGGCGCAATAATCAGCTGGGCGGTAATATCGTTCATAATGAATCGGATGCGCCCTTGAGCCGTTTTGGGGTTGAAATGTTCGGCTTCTAATAATCGAGCTGTTTTGTCTAGTAAGGGGGTTAACTCCAAAGCAATGGCTTGCGCTTTGTTGGTTAGTGTCATGCCATTGTTGCTCTTTAGCAGTAATGGGTCGGCAAACATTAATCGTAAGCGTTTGAGTATTTGACTCATCGCTGACTGGGAAAGGCCTAGATGTTTAGCGGCATTAGAAACATGAGCCTCTTTTAGCAAGACAGCAAGGGCAAGTAATAAATTGAGGTCGCAATTTTTAAGACGTTCAAGATTAAGCTGAGTAAGCATTATGTTACCTAGTCCCTATTAACAATCTGACTATAAATGATAAATCTCAGCTTGAATAGGCGATGATGACATGAATCAATTTGGAGACCATCAAAGCCATCCTTGGCTCATGTCTGTCCATGTTTACCCTTAAATAAGCGTAATTTGTCCAGTAGTGTCCTTGGTAAGCATGCACGTTAACCGCCTTGGTTAACGTGAGCCTTACGCCCCTTCGCCTTATCAGCCTAAAGGGATCCTTGAGTACCATGTCGCAGTCCTTGCTCAGTCGGGTCCATATTAATGATACGATTTCTAACGGATGACTTAAGAGACAATAACGGTTTCTTGGCTGGTTAACGTTACAATAACGCGGCGCTCTAATGCACGACCTTTACGTGAATCAGCATGGGCATCTTGATCACCGATGGCATCAGTATCAATACGCTCTACATCAACACCGTGAGAAGTTAAGTATGCTTCTACCTGCTGTACACGCTTTTCTGACAGCTTAAGATTGTATTGGCTATTACCTTGGTTATCAGATTGGCCATTGAGTAAAATAACATCTTGAACGGTTTGCTTAGAAAGCTGGATCACGTCATCCAATTTTGCCTTCGCTTCGCTATTGAGTTCTGCTGAGTCGAAACCAAATAGCACCGCGACACTGCTTTGTTCTGTGACGACTTCATATTCAGGTGCTGGTACTGGCTCAGGTCTAGGCATTGGCTTAGTTTGCTTTTCGATAACAGCGGGTAAGATCGCTGCGGTTGTTGCAGCAGGCTTAACACCAAAGCGGTAAGTTAACTGTAGGCCAACAGTTTGCGCATCCATGTTTGCCGTGTTCCATGCCGTTTCATCAATGTTAGCGAAACGACGGTATTTAGCTGAAATCGCCAATGAGTCTGTGATGTTATAGCCCACGCCAGCGCCAAAGTAAGGAGCCGTATCGGTTGCGCTAACGTATTGGTTAGCGTTTATTTGGTGAGATAAATGATACTGGAAAGCACCCGCTTCACCGGTTAAGAACCATTTTTCAGACAGTGGCAATGTACCAACAAGGCCTAAAGTAAAGCCATCAACATCTATCGATTGGCTACCGTCTAAACCACCCCATTGGTGAGTGTCATCATCAGTCCCCAGATCTTGCCAGCCAGCTTCAAAGGCCAGGTATTTGTTTAGTTGATAACCGACTAGGGCATTCCAGGCTAAGTCGCTGTCGTCGCCTAGATGGCTTATCGCGTCTACTGACTCATAGTTGCTTTGGCCTGCGCCTGCGCCAATGTACCAAGTATTATCCACGTCTGCCGCGTTGGCATATCCGCATGTACTTAATAATGCTAATGCGAGCACTGTTTTGTTCATCATATTGTCTCCATTGAATTTTAATATACTTTATCTGTGCATCTTTCAATGGCGGCATTCTGCAGTATTCGTTAAATCAGAGCGATACAGCAAAACGAATAACGATTATTTGTTTTACTTATGACTTGTGGCTGATATGACTCTTAATAGCCTAAAAATGGTTTGTGGCTGGCTTTTGTTATAAGTAGATTAGATGATGAAAAATACCAATACATAGCGGCTCAGGGGGAGCCGCTATGCTGAAGTTTAGCTTAGGGTTCTTGAATATGAATTTGTCTAACTGGGCAGGGGATCTCTATATTGGCTTGCTTGAGGGCTTTAAAGAGAGCGGCATTGGTTTGGTATTTGTCCTGGTAATAGCTTTGGGTTGGTACCCAATAGCGAATGCCTATCTCGATACCAATACTATTAAAGTCATTAACGCCGATTTGCGCCTTATCACCCTGATAGACCTTGGAGCTGTCGCTTAATACTTTAGCAAGCAGAGCAATGACCTGCTCAGGATCAGATTGATAACTGATATTGAACTTTGTTTCGACCAGCTTATTTGCAAAAGAGTTATGTAAGATCTCACCGACAATATGTTTATTGGGGATATTAATCTCTTCACCTTCTTCATTGGTTAGCACTGTCATGCCTAAATGGATATCTTTAACAAGTCCACCGACCCCTTTAATTTCGATGGTGTTACCGACAATAAAAGGCCGGGTGACAATAATGGTGATACCAGCTGCATAATTTGAAAGCATGCCCTGTAGCGCAAGACCTGCACCAAGAGATGCGGCGCCTATTGCGGCGACCATAGGGGTTACGCTGATCCCTAGTTTGCCTAAGGCAATAATACCGACCATGGCGATGACTAAGATGCGGACAAAGTTACTGGCAAAATTGCTGAGAGTGATATCAATATCGTGCTTTTCAAAAATGCGCGTAACAAGGTTAGCTGTTTTAGCAGCGATCCAGATCCCGATTAAAAAGATAATGATGGCACCAAGAATACTGAAGCTATATTGCACCAGAAATTCAGTAATTGCAGAGTAAGCATTTTGCAACTGCGCGATCTCTTGATCTAGGCCTTGCTCATTCATGTTAACTATCCTTTATGACAACTTATTTTTTGATTAGCTTATACCAATTTTGCGAAATAATTAACTCACTGAAATAAAACTGTTTTGTAACTTATAATTTATACATGTATAGCCAGAGAAACATTTGGTTTTGAATGTCAGTAGGCTTTGCGTGAAGAGGATCATGCTTTGCTGTTAAGTTTACTGTTGCTCTGTATAGAATAGGTTACTCTTTCTGCTAATTCTAATTTGCCGAGTTCAATTATGAGAGCTGTTATTTTCGTTTTATGTAGCATGTTAGCCACGTCAGTTTGGGCCAATGAGTATAAAGTTGGTGATCAAATCACAGACATCAAGTTACAAGATCAACACGAGGCTCAATATCAAGTTGATAGCACAACAACGCGTGTATTGTTCAGTCGTAGTATGGATGGCGGCACCTTAATTCAAGAAGCATTGGAAGCTGAACCTGAGCTAGTCAAAGATACTGCATTAGTTTATGTGGCAGATATTAGTGGCATGCCGTCACTGATCGCTCGTTTTGTTGCTCTACCTCAGTTTAAGAAATTTCCTTATAGAGTGGCGCTAGACAATGAAGGTGAGCAAACCAAGCCATTGCCAGCGATAAAAGACCAAGCGACCCTGATAGAGTTGACTAATAATCAGATCACTAATATTACATTTTATGAGACAACTGAAGCACTGCAGGCTGGGTTGAAGTAGTCGCCTACGCATTTGATGTAAAAAAGGGCGCTAAGCGCCCTTTTTAATGTTTGTATTTCGGTTAAGCCGAACGTTCCTTCAAGATATCGTAGATCTCTTCTTTTAAATGTAACTTCTGTAGTTTGAGCTCATGCACTTCAGGGGTGTAGTCGCTTGCACTGTGCTGCTCCAGGTTCTTTATTTCCTCATCGAGCTGGTTGTGCTTGTTAAACTTCTTCTGAAAATGCGCGTCAGATGTCTTTAACTGACTGATAAGTTCTCTGTATTCTGGAAACATGCAGGCGTCCTTCTTGCTGGTTTTATGACGATTTTTCGTTTGGTTCAACTTTAAACTAGCGCGATTTTTAGTCGTTAAATGTGACATTGATCAAGTAATGAACGATTGATTTGTTTATCTAAATCTACAACTGTTTTTAGTCGATAATCCCACTGTAATACAAGATAGTTATAGTGAAAAAAACGGTCGTTTAATCAGTAATGTTGAGACGGTGCTAACTATCTAAGTTGTTGCTAATATTGCTTTATTTTATATAACATCCACTTGATATGCCTGCATTATTCGCACGTCATTTGCGCTGTCCTATCACTGGCAGAATAGGTGAGAGCTGCTATATTCTAGCTCTATTCTTTGATTGATTTAGTAACTAGATTACGACATATCATTTACTCTTGGCGGGTAAAGTGTGATCTATTTAACCTTTTTGGCGTCAAGACTAGGTTAAAGTCGAATTAATAAGATTTATAAATTCAAAAATGAAAGGGGTTTTCACGATGTCTGATGTATTTCATTTAGGCCTGACTAAAGAGATGTTAGATGGTGCTAGTTTAGCGATCGTGCCAGGCGATCCAGAGCGTGTTAAGCGTATTGCAGAGTTGATGGAGAATGCGACATTTTTAGCGAGCCACCGTGAATATACCAGCTACCTGGCATATATCGATGGTAAGGCAGTAGTGGTGTGTTCTACTGGTATTGGTGGTCCATCAACTTCTATTGCAGTAGAAGAATTGGCTCAACTTGGTGTGCGTACTTTCCTACGTGTGGGTACCACAGGTGCAATTCAGCCGCATGTAAATGTGGGTGATGTGATTGTGACTCAAGCATCAGTACGTTTAGATGGTGCAAGCTTACATTTTGCGCCAATGGAATACCCTGCGGTAGCAAACTTCGAATGTACAACCGCTATGGTTGCAGCGAGTCGTGAAGCGGGTCTTGAGCCTCATATTGGTATTACTGCATCGTCAGATACCTTCTATCCAGGTCAAGAACGTTACGACACTGTTTCGGGTCGCGTCACTCGCCAGTTCAAGGGCTCTATGCAAGAGTGGCAAGACTTGGGTGTATTAAACTATGAAATGGAGTCTTCAACGCTATTTACCATGTGTGCATCACAAGGTTGGCGTGCGGCATGTGTTGCTGGGGTGATTGTTAACCGTACTCAGCAAGAGATCCCTGATGAAGCGACAATGAAGAAAACCGAAGTAAGCGCGGTATCAATCGTGGTTGCAGCAGCGAAGAAGTTGCTTGCATAAGTTGACACTCATGCAATAAAAAAGGCGCTATATGCGCCTTTTTTTGTGTTCTAAACCGTCGCATTAATAGCAAAGATTAGAAGTGATACTTAGCAATCACTGAAAATGTATTTTGAACGATACCATCGACACCGTACTTGTTTTTCCAGTAATCGTATTCGATACCCACAAATAGCTTGTTCTGCTTATGCTCGCCTAATACAACAGCGCCTAAGTCATATTTTAGTTGCGGATTGAAGTGAAAGTTTGTCTCGTAAGCACCTTCGTCAGCAGCAAATACCCAGTCAAAGAAACCGTCAAATACGATGTTGGAGTTACCAACAGGGAAGTCCATTCTAAAAGCGGGTGATAACTGCCAACCGTCACTGATGTTGTCACTACTCATAGCGTGTCGACGGTAGGTGTTAAGTTGAAAGTAGCTGAAGTAAGGGATCTTGATATCCATACCCACACCGTATAAGAAGCTCTTAACTGGGCCTTCGCCTTCTTCAAGCGTTAGCGCCAGTGATAGATCGGTAACTGGACCGAAACCAACTGTTTTGCCTAATATCTTGCCGGCACTAAAACGAGTCGAGATCTCACCATAGGTGGTGTTGTCTTTATTGGCATTAGAGCCATTAAAGTAAGTCACATCTTGGAAGGCAAACCAGTCACCGTATTTCCAATCACCAGCGGTTTCAAATGTGAGGGTCGTTTGCTTCTCAGATGGCGCTAAATCATAATTTTCGCCATAAAGCGCAGTGACGCTGGCGTCCCACCAGTTAACCATATTATCAGCCATCGCCGTAGGGCTAACCAATAAAGCTAAACAAAGTAGTTTGTTGTTCATCGTAAAACCTTCTTATTTTTATGAGATCTAGGGTGCAGCTAATTTGAAATAAACTAAACATGTGTTTCATTGGCGGGGAATATAGGGGTTGTGCGAACAATGTTCAAATGGTTTGTCATTATTTTTCGAGCTTATGGTCATCGTCTCACGGTAATGCCTTGAATAAATGCTAATTAGTAGTTTTTAAATCGTGTCATTATTGTGTATTAAAACAAACGCGCTATAACTGCCGGACAACTTTTTACTCTTGATAAAGGCCGTGATAGGGTTGCGATAGCTGAGGGCTGACAGCTTTAGTTACATTTATGGAATACTGAATACTGACATATTATGTCGCACAAATGATGCGCAACTGATATAGTCATTGCTTGACTCTTTCATTTCAGGGGGAAATATGGAGTTTTCAAATCCCATCTTTATCTGGGCATGTATCGGCATTATTCTTATGCTGGCAGAGATCATTTTACCAGGTGGTATTGTGATTCTTTTAGGCGCGGCTTGTTTGGTTGTA
The DNA here is from genome assembly GCF_052977325.1 of Shewanella sp. 0m-6. Classification (NCBI taxonomy): domain Bacteria; kingdom Pseudomonadati; phylum Pseudomonadota; class Gammaproteobacteria; order Alteromonadales; family Shewanellaceae; genus Shewanella; species Shewanella sp. 0m-6. Next base: position 62,549 of record NZ_JBRIMD010000012.1, on the reverse strand, counting down.
GCAAGTGCTTTGGCTATAGGTTTAGTCGAAGGCATAGTACAAAGTTTAACGCTTTGGTTTATCGCATCTATGGTTCTCTTACTGGCATTTCGCCAGATCACACAGAAGTTGGTTGGCGGAGACGCTCACATTGACAACACAGACGAAGAGTTGGAAATTTATAATCAGCTCGCTATCGTCAAACAAACAATTGGTCCGGCTCAACAAATGGGGCGGATTGAATTTCAGGGCAGCGAATGGTCAGCTTTGGGAGATGGTAGCGAGATTGCCGCCGGCTCACAGGTTAGGATTATCTGTCGAGATAATATTGCGTTAGTGGTTGAGCCTATAGAGGCTGACAATGAGCACTTCGTAAAAGAAAAGTAATCGCTTTAAGGAAGGAATCTATTTATGTTTGCATTTACACTCTTTGTTCTATTTGTTTTTTTTATCCTCTATAAGTTGCTGTTAATTGTGCCTATGCGTGAGGTCAATGTGATCGAACGTTTAGGAAAGTTTCGTACAGTGCTGCAGCCAGGATTTCATTTCTTGATCCCGTTTTTTGACCGGGTGGCTTATAAACATGAAATCCGTGAGCAAGTACTTGATGTGCCACCACAAAGTTGTATTTCAAAAGATAATACTCAGTTAGAAGTCGATGGCTTAGTCTACCTCAAAGTGATGGACGGTAAGCTTGCCAGCTACGGTATTGAAGATTATCGCCGCGCTGCGGTGAACCTTGCCCAAACGACCATGCGCTCAGAGATAGGTAAGTTGAGCCTTAGTCAGACATTCTCGGAGAGAGATAGCCTTAATGAATCGATTGTACGTGAGATCGATAAAGCCTCTGATCCTTGGGGGATCAAGGTGCTGCGTTATGAAATTAAGAATATCACTCCATCTCGTAAAGTTATTCATACTTTAGAAAAACAGATGGAAGCAGAGCGCAGTAAGCGCGCTGAAATCACCTTAGCAAATGCCGAAAAGGCAGCGATGATTAATTTATCTGAAGGTGAGCGCCAACAGGCGATTAACTTGTCTGAGGGGGAAAAACAGCGCCGGATTAATGAAGCAAAAGGTACCGCACAAGAGATCGCGATTGTTGCCAGAGCAAAAGCGGAAGGTATGGAGCTTGTGTCTGCGGCTCTTGCTAAAGATGGCGGTAATGAAGCGATGAACATGCAGCTAAAAGAGCAGTTTATTGCCCAAGTCGGTAAGATTTTAGCTGAAGCTGATGTGTCGGTGGTCCCGGCAGAGCTGGCTAAGATTGAAGGTTTTTTCGAAGGCATGGAACAGGTCACTAGTGCCGTGGCTGCCAATTCAGTAAAAGGAGCACGCTAATGATTGCAGGAATTGATACCGATTTAATTGTTATGGCTATTTGGGGCTTAATCTTTGCTATTTTTGTGATTAAGTTATTTCAATCGATCCGTTTAGTACCAACAAAATCAGCTTATATTGTTGAGCGTTTAGGTAAATATCATTCCACCTTAGATGCGGGCTTTCACGCCTTAATCCCCTTTGTCGACAAAGTATCTTACATACACGATCTAAAAGAAGAGACGATTGATGTACCACCGCAAGAGTGCTTTTCTTGTGATGAAGTGAATGTGGAAGTCGATGGTGTTATCTATATCTCGGTCGTTGATCCCGTTAAAGCCAGTTATGGTGTGACAGATTACCGATATGCGGCGATTCAATTGGCGCAAACGACGACGCGCAGCGTGATTGGAACCCTAGATTTAGACCGCACTTTTGAAGAGCGTGACGTGATTAGTGCAAAAGTGGTTGAAGTGCTAGATCAAGCTGGTGCCATGTGGGGCATACGAGTGCATCGTTATGAAATTAAAAATATCACGCCACCAGAAACGGTTAAAAATGCGATGGAGATGCAGGTAAATGCTGAGCGTGAGCGTCGTGCATTATTGGCCAAGAGTGAAGGTGATAAGCAGAGTAAGATCAACCGCTCTGAAGGTATTAAAACGGAAACCATTAATCACTCAGAAGGTGAGATGCAGCGCCGTATTAACGAGGCTGAAGGTAAGGGCGAAGAGATCTTAACCATTGCACGTGCAACAGCGGAGTCGATTGAGCGTATGGCAATGGTAATTGCAGCGCCTGGTGGTAAGAATGTGGTGCGTATGCAGTTAGGTGCGCAATACTTAAAGCAGCTTGATGGAGTCAGTACTGGTCAGAGTAAGGTCATTTTACCGGGTAATATGATGGACTTTGATCACTGGATGAATAGTATTGGTTTAGAAGAAAGCAAAAAGTAACATATTGATACTTAATAAAAATACTAGATTCAGAAATGGGTCTAGTATTTTTTTATGCTTTTTTGTCTATAAAGCTATTGTGATTAGCGGTAAACAGCTGCAAATTCTAGGTGTAAAGATTAGTCATTTTTTCGGTTCAGTTAAATAACTTTTAAGGTTTCAGATTCATTTTTTAATGCGTTTTTTTGATGTACTTTTTTGTAGCGAAAGCCAATTTTTAATAGCTCTTTTAGCGGTACAGGCTTACTGATCAAGAAGCCTTGAGCGTAATCGCACATCATAAAGCTTAACTCGTCGAGTTGCTCCTGAGTCTCTACTCCCTCAGCAATCACTCTAATGCCTAAAGCGTGAGCCATTTCAATCGTGGCGATAATAAGGTCATTACTCTTATCGTCTTTATTCATATCATTAATAAAGCTACGATCGATTTTCAGTATGGTAAATGGGTAAGTTTTTAAATAACTAAGAGAAGAGTAGCCGGTACCAAAATCATCCATTGAGATACAAAAACCGGCTTGGCTTAACTCCATTAATGCACCTAGCGTATAAGCATGACCGCTGAGTAGTACGCCCTCAGTGATCTCCAACTCAAGATCCTCAGGTTTCATGCCGAACTGATTAACGTTATCAATAATGGTTTGTACCAGCTTTGGATTCCTAAATTGACGAGGCGAAAGGTTTATTGCGACCCTAAACTTGTCATTAAATTTTTTCTGCCAAATTTGTGCAGTCTCTAATGCTTGCTGTAGAGCAAACTCCCCCATAGGCTCAATCATGCCGGTTTGCTCGGCAATCGGAATAAACTCCGCAGGAGATACGTTACCCAACGCCGGATTGCTCCAACGTAACAGTGCCTCAGCCCCCATAATGCTGCCATCTCTAATGTCGAGTTGGATCTGATAATGAACTCTAAGCTCACCACGCTCTAAGGCACCGTGGATCTGTTCTTCGATAGCCAGACGGCGAGAGACCTCCTTGTTCATTGCATGGGTGAAGTAAGAGTATGTGTTACGGCCAATACTCTTAGTATGGTACATGGCTGAATCGGCATTTCGTAATAGTTCAGAAGGGGTTTCACCATCGTTAGGGTAGATGGCGATACCGATACTCGCGGTGAGAATGAGTTGACGATTGTCGATATAAAATGGCTTTCTAAAACCACTGATGAGGTTTTCCGCCAGAGGTTGGGCATCGTTAGCGCTCGAAAGGCCGTCGAGTAAAATAATAAACTCATCGCCACCTAAGCGGCCTACAGTATCTTCGGCTCTGGTGGTTTTTAATAGACGCTTAGAGGCTGTGATGAGTAATTGATCTCCTGCTTCATGACCCAGTGAATCGTTAATTTTTTTGAAATCATCCAAATCAAGGAAGATGACAGCGAGCATTTTGCCGCTTCTTTCACTGGCATTCACTAACTGTTCAAGACGTTTTAACGCCAAGAAGCGGTTAGGCAGATCGGTTAAGGCATCATAATGGGCCTGGCGACGGATCAGTTCTTCCGCTTTCTTGCGTTCACTATTGTCATAAAAAGAGATGATGGCACCATTGCTTTGATTATGTAGCGTCAGTGGTTGTAAGTTGTACTCGACGGGGAAGTGAGTACCATCAGCCTTCCAAAAAATATCTTTTTTGATAGCTTCAAGATCTTGTATTGATAGTTCAAAATCCTGTGCGTTATCTTGTTGATAAAGTAGTTGTTGGATATTTGAATTGAATAGGAGGTCAGGGTGGTTATAGCCTAATAGTCGTGCACATTGTGGGTTGGCAAAAATGCATTGCCCTTTGCTGTCAACGGCATAAATCGCAACATCTATAGCATCTAAAATCGTTGAGAAGAGTTGAGTCTCTGCTTGGCGTGACTCAATCGCTTGAGTTTGAATCACTGCCGCAGTTAAGCTTTCATTGGCGTGTTTAAGGCTGTCTTCTATGTTACCCAGTGGCACATTGTGAGTGCGAGTGGGCTGCGATGTTTTGTGTCTTTGCACATGGTTGTTTTCTCTGGCTTTTACTCGTTGATTGAGGCGAGTCGAGTGGTGATGTAACTGCCAGCTCAGCAGGCTCAGAACGATAATATTAGCCAGTAAAAATAGCGGCAGCATCATTGATAATGTTGAGTGTTGGCTAGAGAGATCTAATAACCAAAATAACCCTATGCTGGCGTTGAAAATAACCATGACTAGGCATAGGTTCTTAGAGATGATTGAGCGCTTAGTATTTGGTTGCATACCTCAGATCCTCACGCAGCTTTGAGGATTTAATTGCAATTGAAAATGAGTTAACAAGGCTGTCGTATAGCGAAGATGCTCTAAAAAAGTAGAGTAAAAGACACAATGGTCTTGGTAGAGTAAGAAAAACTGGGTTTTTGGATAAACCATATTTAGTCCTTTAAACAATCAGCAATCAAATCCGTTGATTACTTTTTTGAACTAAGTATAGGACTTAAATCAATAAATGGTAGATTAGCTCAATGCTAACAAAATACCCGCTGATGTATTGACAATTTTTCATAGATAAATCAGATGCTAATCAATGAGATATTATTTAGAATTACGCTAATAACCCAATTAATTGAGTAACAGAGTTAACAATGACGATTGAAAGAATTGAAACCGCAGCCCGTATGAGCCGTATCGTAAAGCATAACGGTACCATCTATTTATGTGGCCAGGTGGCTAAGGATGCTGAGCAGGGCATTGAGGAGCAGACTCGTACCATGCTAGAAAAAGTCGATAGTTTACTTGAGCAAGCGGGCAGCGACAGAGAGCATATTTTATCTGCCACTATCTATATTAAAGATATGCAGTATTTTGCCCAAATGAACGCAGTTTGGGATGCATGGGTTCCAGCAGGGCATGCACCCGCACGCGCCTGTGTTGAAGCTAAAATGGCGCGCGAAGCGCTGTTAGTTGAAATTTCAGTGGTTGCTGCTGAAAAAGCTTAACCTTAGGCCGACCCATTACCGAGGTGGATTTTCGCTTCGGTAACTCTATTCCCTCTTCGATTTTAACCCAGTGCAATCGCGCTAATTCTATCCCCGAGTTCCTAGGTTCTGTTATACTTCTCGCCTGATTTTTTGGAGGCAATAATGGACGTATCATCTTTACTCGACGGCCTAAACGACAAGCAGCGCGAAGCTGTTGGTGCACCGCAATCTAGCATGCTAGTTTTGGCGGGTGCAGGTAGTGGCAAAACGCGGGTGTTAACCCATAGAATTGCCTGGTTGATGCAGGTTGAACAGCAAAGCCCTTATGCCATTTTAGCGGTAACTTTTACCAATAAAGCGGCGAAAGAGATGCGCGAGCGAGTTGAAAAAGTCGCTGGTGGCAATGTGGGCCGTATGTGGATCGGCACCTTTCACGGCTTAGCCCATAGATTGCTACGTACCCATTATAAAGATGCTAATCTTCCTGAGAGCTTCCAGATCTTAGATTCAGACGATCAACTGCGTCTAATCAAACGTATTCTAAAAAGCCTTAACTTGGATGAGAAGCAGTATCCGCCAAGACAAGCCCAAGGTTATATCAATGGTAAGAAAGACTTAGGTCTACGCCCATCGCATATCGATGCTGGCGGTTTTCCGATTGAGCAAAACTTACTGAAGATCTACCAAATCTATCAAGACTCATGTGACCGTGCTGGCCTGGTAGATTTCGCTGAAATCCTGCTAAGAGCGCATGAGTTATGGCTCAACAAACCGCATATTTTGGATCATTACCAAGATAGATTTAAGCACATATTGGTGGACGAGTTCCAAGATACCAACGCCATTCAATATGCGTGGATCCGCGTGCTTGCAGGTTCAACTGCCAACGTGATGATCGTTGGTGATGATGACCAGTCTATTTACGGCTGGCGTGGCGCTCAGGTTGAAAATTTACATAAGTTCTTAGCTGATTTCCCAGCAGCGCAAACCATTCGATTAGAGCAAAATTACCGTTCAAGCGGCAATATCCTTAATGCTTCGAATGAGCTGATTGCCAATAACCCAGACCGCATGGGCAAAAAACTGTGGACCGACGACAAAGACGGCGAGCCGATAGGGCTGTATTGTGCGTTTAATGAAATGGATGAAGCGCGCTTTATCGTTGGTCGCATTACTGACTGGCAAGATGAAGGCGGCAAGCTTGAAGATTGCGCCATTTTATATCGTTCAAACGCTCAGTCACGTGTATTGGAAGAAGCCTTGCTACACAAAGGTATCGCCTATCGTATTTATGGCGGCCTGCGCTTCTTCGAGCGTCAAGAAATTAAAGACGCCATGGGTTACTTAAGGCTTATCAACAATAAAAATGATGATGCCGCCTTTGAACGTGTGGTGAATACCCCAACCCGTGGTATTGGCGACCGTACCTTAGACATTATTCGCACGACTGCACGCCAACAAGAGATGACCTTGTGGGAAGCGAGTGTTCGCTTACTGGAAGAGAAAGTCCTTGCTGGGCGCGCCGCGAATGCAGTGCGTGGCTTTATGGATTTGATTATCGCCATGCGAATGGACACCGACGAGCAATCTTTGCACCGCATGACAGACCATGTTATTCAAACATCGGGTCTTAAGGCGATGTATGAAGCGGAGAAGAGTGAAAAGGCGCGCGCTCGTGTTGAGAACTTAGAAGAATTGGTCACGGCTGCACGCAGCTTTGTGATGCCTGAAGAAATTGAAGATATGGGTGAGCTTAATGCTTTCTTGTCGCATGCGGCATTAGAAGCCGGTGAAGGCCAGGCGGACGAGTTTACTGATGCGGTGCAATTGATGACATTGCACTCGGCCAAAGGTCTTGAGTTCCCAATGGTATTTATGGCTGGGGTTGAAGAAGGTTTATTCCCAAGCCAAATGGCGATTGATGAGGGGGATCGTCTCGATGAAGAGCGCCGCCTTTGTTATGTGGGTATGACCCGCGCCATGCAAAAGCTGTATATCACTTATGCTGAGTCTAGACGTATCTATGGCCGTGAAAGCTTTGCGAGACCGTCGCGTTTTGTTAAAGAGATCCCAGAGCAATATGTGCAAGAGATCCGCATGCGCACTCAAGTGTCAGCGCCTGCAGTGAGCACTCGCTTTAGCAAGCAAGACGATAGCTTCAATGATTCAGGTTTTAAGATAGGTCAACGTGTTATGCACCCGAAATTTGGTGAAGGCACAGTGACCAATTATGAAGGTAGTGGTGCGCAGGCACGTATTCAGGTTAACTTTTTCGACGTGGGCAGCAAGTGGTTAGTGATCGCTTACGCCCGTTTAGAGAAAGTGTAATACAGCTAAGCAGTTATAGATAGCAGCTTGGATATTACGCGATTAACGACCATTGAATCTAAGGCTGAGCGTGAAGCTCAGCCTTATTTTTAGCCGATAAAACCGGCACTGATTTTATTTATCTCAATACTGGTTGAATACTGTTACAGCTCAGTCATAATGCGGTTACAAAACTAAGGCCGAAGACGTTGTAGGAGAGCCTAATCATGAATGTAAGGGATAAACTAGACGTTTATATGCGACTCGCGCGTATGGACCGTCCCATTGGTACCTTGTTGTTATTGTGGCCCTGTTTGATGGCCTTAACGTTTGCCGCTGGTGGCTTGCCCGATCTTAAGGTCTTTATTATTTTTGTTATCGGCGTGGTGGTGATGCGAGCCTGCGGCTGTATCATCAACGACTATGCCGATAGGGATCTTGACTCGCATGTGGAGCGCACTAAAGCCAGACCGCTCGCGAGCGGTGAAGTCTCAAGTAAAGAGGCGCTACTCTTGTTTGTCGTCATGGCACTGCTTGCTTTCGCTTTAGTGCTAATGCTCAATCCTCTGGTGGTCAAACTTTCTATTGTCGGTATTATTCTTACCATTATTTACCCCTTTACCAAACGCTACACTAATATGCCGCAAATGTTCCTCGGCACAGTGTGGAGCTGGTCTATTCCTATGGCCTATGCAGCCCAAACTGGCGCGGTACCGATTGAAGCGTGGTGGCTATTTGCTGCTAACTGGTGCTGGACTGTGGCGTATGACACCATGTACGCCATGGTGGACCGCGATGATGATTTGAAGGTTGGTATTAAGTCTACAGCGATTCTATTTGGCCGCTACGACAGGCAGATTATTGCAGCGTTTCAGTTTGCGGCACTAAGCTGCTTTATTATTGCGGGCATGCTTGCTGGCCGGGGTGAGATTTACGGCCTAGGTATTTTGGCCTTCATTGGTTTTGGTGTTTATCAACAAAAATTGATTTATGGCCGCGAACGTGGACCTTGCTTTACTGCCTTTTTAAATAATAACTGGGCGGGTTTTGTGTTGTTTACTGCACTGATATTAGACTATTTAGTCCTAGGTTAAGCGCTAAACCCACTGAGCTCTTCATATAAGCTTTCATATCAAGTTAGTCATATAAAACGTCTCATAATGAGGCGTTTTTTTATGCCCCAAGTAGGACTTCGATTAGCTTCCCTTTCGTATACAACAGAGCCAGATATTCCTGACTATACTCATACCAATCAGCTAGCCCTTATAAAGGGTCATCTAAATGACATATTGGCTAGCTAACGTATCGGGTAGTAAACACAAAGGGATTTGGTGGCTACGGAGGGATTATGGCAGCTTGGAATACGACTTATGAGGCGGGGCAGTGGGCCGATTATGAGTTAGCTCTATTGTGTATCAGCGTCTCTATTTTACTTATTTGGTTATTGGTCAGTCGCTTTAAGCCCCAAGGGTTTATTCGTTGGACATTCGCAATAGTGAGTTGCGTAGCCCTTAGTGGGTTATGTTTAACCAGTCGGGTTGATGCATTGCAATTAAATTCATTGCTAACTAAAGGGCGGAACATCGAGGTACTTGATGGTCAGTACCGTTATGGTGAGTATCGTTTTCCTCATAACTCTGCCCATGGTGTCGACTTTCGAGAAATTCACATAGGTCAACGCATGTTAAAGCTCTATCACGGGGGATATTTAGAGCATAGTCGCTGTTATCGCGACTTTTATAACAGCAATAATTTTAGTGACAATATAGAGCTGCGTTTGTACATACATTGGTATGAGCATAAGTTCACTCATAAAAGTGCCAAGGTTGTAATCAAAACGCCCTGTATCTTGAAAATCGAGCAGCGCGGGATCAGTTAATCGGTATTAAATTATTGCAGTATTGTCACGGTATAAGCTTGAACTTCTCTGAGTTATTTATTTAGTTGGTTGGTGATGTCTGCGCCTCATTTACGTGCAGAGTTCACCTTGTCACCGGTTTCAATGACCCTTCAAAATCTTTTGCATTTAGCTACGCCCGCCCTAATCCGCTGCGCAATTCTTATCATTAACAGCCATATTTATCTGGCCAAATAATAGCCTTTCGCCTTCTTTTATGGCAATAGCGTTACTATATCTGCTATAACAAATACTTAACAACCATCAAGGGTCTTAGAATGCGTCGTAGCGTTAAGTACCGCTTAATATTTTTGTTTTGTGCCATTATGGTCTATTCGGCAGGTTTTTACTGGCTGCCAGAGTCAATGGTAACTCCTGTTGAACAGTGGCTAACCGTTGCCAGCTCGATTGGCTATTTTGTGTTATTGCCTGCAATTTATGGCTACTGCATTATCTATATTGGCCAGCAGCATTGGTGGAAAATGTTGCTTATATTCAGTTTGAGTAGTTTGATGGCGCGATTTAGCTTTCCTACCGAACTTGCGAGTTATTTCGAGTTTATTAGTTGGATCCGCTATCCGATTATTGTGGTGCTATTGATGCTGCAAGTAACGCTAATATACCGCGTGGTTAAGTCTTTATGGCAAGGGCGAAAATTACCCGGTGATCCGCGCCTACATATCCATGATGGCGTGCAAGGCAAGCCTCTAACTGAAAAAGCACTGCAAGCTCATGGCGTGGCAATGACATTGGCGATGGAAGTGGTGAACTGGTTTTATGCTTTAAATCATCTATCTAGGCAGCACCCGCCAGCACTGTGCAAACTGCAACTTTGGTCAGCTTCGCGTTGGCACTACTTGTTAGTTAACTTAGGTATATTGTCGGCTACGGTACTGAGTTATTGGCTGTTGGCATCATGGAGTGTGATTACCGCCATTTTAGTCTCGAGCTTTATTGGTTACTGCTTAGTGATGGCGAGGGCGAACTATCGTCTTGCTCGCTATTACAGTGTCTACTTACATCAGCAATATTTGGTGATTAATGCCGGCGTCTGGGGCTTTATTATGTTGCCGTTAACTGACATCGAAGCCATCAATGTTGGCCAGTATCGCCGCAGTAAGTTATTAAGTGATGATGGGACGAAAGAACAAACCGAGCAGGTGCACTTAGGCCGTGGTGACAGTAATGTACAGATAAAACTGAAGGTTCCACAGCGTTATTATGGCGCTATGAGTGTGTTACCAGAAGATATACAGCAGCTGTATTTACATGTTGATCAGCCTACAGCGCTAACGGAACTCATCAACGTAGCGCAAGCGGCTTAGTTATATTCTTGTCTGAGTTGATATTTGAATAGACCAATACAGCAAGATAGCTGCTGTATTGGTTTGAAGCAAAATTATGCTTTAACTAACTTTTCTAGATCGGCAGGGCGGTAGTAAACCGACTTAAGCACCTTACCTTGACGAACTATTTTACCGGCCATATCAACGTCTTTAGCGCACTTGGCAATGATAAAATCACCCTTGGTGCTACCCACAATTTCCACGCCTTGCTTGGCGTAAAATTCGACAGTCTCAGCAAGCTCTTGCTCGTTACGGCACACCTTGCTCATATTGCTTGAGTGCACTTCATCCCAACAGGTGACAAAGTCGATCTCACGGTTTTTGGCCACATGTAAAAGTAAATCGATAACGTAGCTGATTTCAAGACGATCACTCACTTGAGTTGCGCCTAAATGCACTAACCTGCCCATTAATACATAAATTGAATCGACGATAGCATCGGCTTGCTCTACACGGCTATCGGCCTCAGCAAGCTCGGTTAGCTCTTCTATCGCAAGCGATGTGTGTAGCGTATCGGCTTTATCATCCAGAGTGCTGATATCTTCAATCGGTAGATCGAAAGTTAAGCGAAACTCTCGAATATCGCGATATAAGTGATCGTATAGTGGCTGATCCAAAGCGGATAATTTCATCGGTAATATGCCTTTGCTGCTAAATAGATTTAAGAGTCGCCATACTAAAGAAATGAGTCTGCAAAGGAAAGCCGTGCTGCGTAATTGAAAATGTCTGAGTGGGGGCGGATCAGGTCTTAAGGCTAAGTAATAGTATCAACAAGCTATTGATTTATTGTGCTCTAGAGCTCAGTGATATTGTAAGGTGAGCCACAATTTCAGCTTGGATCTGATTGATTAAGTTTTGACTGTCTTGATGAGTCAGATCAAGCTCGAACCAGCCATCGGTACCCATGATAGAAAATTGGGTCATAGTGATCGTTTTTGCTTGCTGTATTTCGCCCTGGAGCTTAACGATTCCTATACTGGTGCTTAATCGGCTAATGCTAAAATGACTCATAATTATGGCTTCACTTCCTCAGTTTCTGCTCATTTAACTTCTTATTTTAACTGCTCATTGAAATGCCTTATTTAAGCAGTGATATAAACATCGCTGCTCACTCTATTTTTGATATAAGCCATAAGAGTCATGCTTCCAACTTATTTTGCATAATTGTTGCCATTTTAACCGATAAACCATTCTGAGATGAATTTTTATCACGCGTTAGGTGGGTTTTTAAATATGGGTATTGTTTGCATATTTAATCGATATAGAGTGATTAGTTTGAATGGCTAGGCTATTTTCATATGCACGAAAGACTAGGGTGGCACCAGCGCCCAAGCTCCACGCTAGACGGTGTTGTTAATTTTATGTAAGGATGCTGCTCCAGCCTATCGCTCATATCCATAACATTTAGCTGTTCTGCTCGTCGTAAAGGCGACCCGTTACAGCGTTGAGTGCTTAGCATAGGTAAGAATAATAAGAGGATACCTCATGAGCTCCAATAATGATCTTCAACAGTCAGAGTCGGTGACTATTGACCCTATAGAAGATAGTCGACATCGCGCTCCTTCACTGCTCGACGCCCTGATCCCGATAATCGCTTTGGTCATGATGCTCACTGCCGCCGTGTATCTGTTTTCGTCCGACAGCTCCTACGGTGCCAATCAAATCGCTTTGATTATGGCGGGCTGTATCGGCTTACTTATCGGTTGGAAAAATGGCTACAGCTGGACTGAGATGGAGCAAGGAATTGTTCGCAGTATAGGTGTCGCAACGGGCGCCATATTAATCTTATTCACAGTCGGTTCTTTGATAGGAGCTTGGGTGCTCGCAGGTACGGTGCCCACCATGATCTATTACGGTATGTTAGTGCTCAACCCTGAGTATTTCTATGCGGCCTGTTGCTTACTATGCGCCGTGGTGGCGATCAGTATCGGTAGCTCGTGGACAGTCGCAGGTACCTTAGGCATTGCCTTGGTCGGTGTGGCTTCGGCTATGGGGCTTAATGTGGAAATTACTGCCGGTGCCATCATCAGTGGCGCCTATTTTGGTGATAAAATGTCACCAATGTCAGACACCACTAATTTGGCTCCTGCGGTCGCGGGCACGGATATATTCAGTCATATTCGCCACATGATATGGACGACTGCCCCCAGTATCATTATCGCCATGATTGGCTTTTTAATCTTAGGTTTTAACACCCAGGCGAGCGTCGATAATAATAACTTTGAAACGACCTTATACCTTATTGATACGCAATTTAACCCCGGTGCTCATCTGTTATTACCACTACTTGTGGTGTTGATCTTGGCCTGGAAAAAAATCCCGGCATTTCCGACTGTAATAATCGGTACCATCGCAGGTGCTGTATGCGCGGCACTATTTCAGTTTGAGAATGTGGTCAAGTTTGCCAATGATGCCAGCCTAATGCCCGTGGTTGCACTGGTGAAAGGTATTTGGGTAGCGATGTTTAACGGCTACACAGCTAACACAGGTGATGAAGTATTAGATAATCTCCTCAGCCGCGGTGGCATGAGCAGCATGATCAATACAGTGTGGCTCATTTTATGCGCCATGACCTTTGGCGGTATTATGGAAGTCACAGGCCTGTTAAAGCGTATTTTGCAAAGTATCTTAGGCCTAGTGAAATCAAGTGGTAGCTTGATTTTGACAACGTTAGCGAGTGGTATAGGTGCCAACTTAATTACCGCCGATCAGTTTATTGCCATCGTGCTACCTGGACGCATGCTTAAAGTGGAATACGCTAAGCGCGGCTTAGCCCCTGTTAATCTAAGTCGTGCGCTAGAAGACTCAGCCACTATTACTAGTCCGTTAATTCCGTGGAACACGTGCGGCGCCTATATGGCCAGTACTCTTGGGGTGGCGACAGTGGCTTATCTGCCTTATGCCTTTTTTAACTTAGTCTGCCCGTTGATTAGTGCTGCTTACGCAAAATATGATTTTAAGATTGAGCGTATAGAGCCGGTTGAAAAAAATCCTGTTACAGCGGTTGGTTAGTAAACGCTAAGCAAAAAAAAGCCTTGTCAGTTAGTCCCCGACAAGGCGTTTGGCCGTAGCAATTAATAACTGTTATTAATGCAGCAATTAGCAAAGCCAAATATCACCATGGAGAGGGTGAAAATCACTTTAGGACCTAGGACCTAGGACCTAGGACCTAGGATCTTGAGCCTTGATCCTAGAACTAACGATTAGCGTACTTCGCCGTCAGCTTTTCAAGGTAAGGTTGCACCTCTTTGTCGCCCCAATCGAGGTAGCCACGCAAGAAACCCACAAGGTTACCCGAGCCGTCAAATACATAAGTTGCAGGGACAACGTCAGCAGGCATCACCTGATCGATGCTTTTCTTTGGGTCTAACCAGGTCTGATAATGGCCAAGTTTATGGCGCTCTAAGAAAGCTTGCACCTTGTCACTCTCTTCATCGATAGAGATAGGTACCACCACCAAGTCGTTATTCTTATTCACTTGGCGGATGTTTTCCATCTGCGGGATCTCTTTAATGCACGGTGCACACCATGTGGCCCACAGATTCACTAGCACCAGCTTGCCCTTAAACTGTTTTAGGCTGATCTCATCGCCCTTGGTGTCGGTAAACTTTACTTCAGGTACTGATCGCGCCGATTGCATTTCGATAAAGCGTGACATAATTAGCGGCTTTTCAATGGCGTCACCAGTGTTATAAACCTTGGTTGAAGCAACTTGCGCCTGAGCTGGCATAAGCAAAGATGAGAGCACCAGTAAGCCGCTCAGCAGGTGTGTTTTATTCATAGGTGTTAGCCTTCATGTCTTGATGTTTACGTTGTTCACGGATCCACATTACTGCAAACGCAATAATGCCAAATAGTAGCAATATCGGCCCAAACCACAGCACCGCCGTTGCGGCTGAAAAGCTAGGTTGGTATCTGATTTTTTCGCCATAGCGTTGTACTAAAAAGTCGATGATCTCAGCTTTGGACTCACCTTGTTCCAGCATTAAAAAAATCTGACCTTTAAGCTCGCTCGCAATCGGTGCCCCCGAATCAAATAGGTTTTGGTTGACCGACATCGGGCAGCGTAGCTCGTGGGCGATTTCAAAACCCAAATCACGAATTTGATCTTGGGTGTAGTGGATTTTGTCGCTAGCCGCTTGGGCTGACGCTTGCACCGAAAGACTGATGCACAGCAAAATAGCCAAGCCTGCTAACAAGCGGATTAACGATGAGGTGTAAGCTTTACTCATGCGAGTTCTCCTGCTTTACAGACTGCAGTTTTACAGGCAGCAGCTTGATACGGTGTGTTAGCTGTTTGGCAGCTACGCAGGCGTAGCTGATAAAGACCAGACAGCGCAGCAATAACGCCGCCAAGCATCATCATCAAGCCGCCAATCCAGATCCAGCAAGCTAGCGGTTTATGGCTAATACGCACTAAGTATTCAGTCTCGCTAAGCTGCTGACCGCTAGATACATACAGGTCGCGCACTAGATTGCGCATAATGCCTGCTTGAGTCGTTTCCATGGCGTTGGTTTTAAAGGTTTGACGCTGAGGGGTAATGTAACCAACAAAGTTATCATCGCTATCGGTTACACGAATATTGGCCTGAATCGCGGTGTAGCTCTTAGCGTCCACATCAACCGTATCTTCATATACAAAGGTGTAGCCTGCCACGACTTTACCTTGGCCTGGACCCATTCTTAATAGCTCCTCCGTTTCAAAGTTAGATACCGCCGTGGCGCCGATAATGGTGATTGCCACGCCAAAGTGAGCAATCATCATCGCCGACTTGGTAGCGATAACCGCTAAGCCTTGCTGGCGAAGGCTAAATACTAAATAACTTAATGTCAGCACCACCCAGCTTGCCGCCGTTGCGCCAAGCCATACCCAAGGGGTAAAGCCGTCGCGAGTTTGCATGGCCACTAATACACCTATGGTGGCAGCTAGCGCGAAAAGTCCTGCAAGTGGGTATAAGCGATTTAACGACTGCTGTTGCCACTTGAGCAATGGCGCCGCGCCCATGAGCAATACCGCCACGAAGGTGAGCGGCACAAAGATGCTATTGAAATAAGGTGCACCCACCGACAGCGTACCTAAATTAAGCAGTTCAAATAGCAGCGGGTAGAAGGTTCCGAGTAATACAGAGATAGCCGCCACCACTAATACGATATTACCCAGCAGCATTATGGTGTCGCGCGATAGTAGCGCAAATTCCGACTTGGATTTTATCAGGTTGGCTTTTAGGGCAAACAGGGTAAGCGCGCCACACACGAATACCCCAAGCAGGAATAGAATCGACATGCCGCGAGTGGGATCTGAGGCAAAAGCATGCACCGACTGCACAATGCCAGAGCGCACCAAGAAGGTGCCGAGTAAACTCAAAGAGAACGCCAATAAACACAGTAATAAGGTGGCTATTTTAAAGCTGCTACGTTGCTGGCTCAGTACGACACTGTGCAGCAGGGCGGTGGCTACCAGCCAAGGAATAAACGAGGCATTTTCTACCGGATCCCAGAACCACCATCCGCCCCAGCCAAGCTCGTTATAAGCCCACCATGAACCAAAGGCATTACCGCCCGTTAAGAATACCCACGCCATGAGCGCCCAAGGGCGCAGATAACTGGCGTGCTGTTGAGTAAATTGGCCGCCAAGCAAAGCCGCAATCGCCGCAGCAAAAGTAACAGTTAACCCCACGTAGCCTAAAAACAGCATAGGTGGATGGAAGATAAGCCCTATGTCTTGCAAAATGGGGTTAAGGTCGCGACCCTCAATTGGAAAGTTAGGTAGCAAGCGGGCAAAAGGATTAGAGGTAAACAGCATAAACAAGTTAAAGCCTGCAATCACAAACGCCAATATAGCAATCATGCGGCCAATAAACAGTGGGTCTTGATAGCGCGATGAAAACACGATTAAACAACCCCAAATCGCGATGGATACCACCCAAAACAACATGGAACCCTCATGGCTGCCCCACACCGCGGCCACTTTATATAAGGTCGCTAATTGAGTATTGGAATGATTGGCAACATAGGCCACTGAAAAGTCATCAAGCAGGAAAGAGATCAATAAACACAAAATAGAGGCGCTAATGGTAACGGTCATTAATGCTGTTAATGACTTTACATAGCTAAACAGGTAGCTATTTTTGGTATAAGAAGCATAAAGAGGGATAAATGAAAGCAACAAGGCCGACACAGTGCTAATTATTAGAAAAATAAGTCCGAGTTCTGGGATCATCTTAATTATATTCTCTATGTTCTAATAAATTATTGGGTTGGTTATATTCTTTTGTTAATGTTTTTTTCTGTGTGGTTTAATATTAGTTTCTAGCCGTTGTTATATAGCTATTCTTACTTTTCATTAATTCACTACTTTATGTGCAACTATTCAAGCAAAGCCTTAAACAGGCCGTTAAGGCTAAGGGTAGGGTATATTAGTGAAGTGTTTTGTGACCTCTCTAACCTTTATTGCACTCCAGCTACGCAGTGATATTTTTTCACGTCTAAAGGCGCTTTTTTTAGGTTCTTTTAGATATCAAAAAATGCTATTACAAATGAAAAACACACTCAGCAGGATTGCTTAAGTTGTTGTATATAATGTATTTTCACTGGTTTTTTACTATCTGCACTTTTCTAGATCTCATTTTTTGCTGTGACGCATATTTTTCGCAAAAAAGATGTGGAAAATAGCGTCAACTCAATTGTTCAGTTGTTCAGTTAACAAGAGAGTGACTTAGTTGAATGATGATGAAAATACTATAACTAGATATATCTAGGAGTGATGATGAAAAGTTGGAAACTTAAAGCAGCCGCAAGTGTGCTGTTTTGTTTCGGCGCAATAGGTAACGCTAGTGCTGCTGGTGATAAATACAATAGCATCCCAGAAATGGGTGCATCGGCTAAGAATGCAATCGCAAACTATGCTGGTACAGAAAGAACTACAGGTGTTAAATCACTGCACGATTATATTGTTCAAGAAGATGAGTTATTTGATTTCTTATTTCAAAACCATCCAATGTTCAAATATCAAGAAGAAGGTAACTTAATTGGTGATTACCATATTAGTGACCGTGGTGAAGAGTATTTAGATACTGGCGGAAGCCAGGCATACAGCAAGCGTGTAGGTCGTCCAAGTGCAGTTCAGTACCGCCTTGGTGCTAAGTCTACTTTGGATTTCCCAAACAACTTCGTAGGTCCAGAGAAGTGTGCAGAATGTCACGCGACTCAATATGAGAAATGGCAACGTTCGCGTCACGCTAACGTAGTACGTTTCCCAAGTGAAATTACCGATAAAGAAGTACCAAACGGCGACTTAAACGCGCCACTATACGGCAGCGAAGCGTCAATGCTACCAGACGGTGTTCGTGCAAACGACGTTTACGCGATTATCGGTACACCACGTACTAAGTACGGTTTCCTAGATTCATGGTTAGTACGCGGTACTTACCACGTTCGTGACGGTTTGTTATCTGAAGGCACCGGTAAAATGGTTGCTGGTGGTAACCAGTTCTCACGTGGTTGGGCTGAGTGGTTAACGCCAGAAATGGCTAAGAAAATTAATAAAGCCATTCCAGAGTTCCCAGTAACACTTGAAGAATTTGGTGATACAGGTTCGCACAAATGGGGTATGACTTCATACGGTGCTAAGTACGAAAAAGAGATGCTATTCCAGCCAGGTAGCTCTTACTGTGAAATGTGCCACACGTACAAGTTTGACTTCCAAAACCAGCAAGAGTTCTTTGATGCACTTGGCGATGCTAAGAAGCTTCAAGAGCACACTATCTCTAAAGGTATTGCTTGTGAAGAGTGTCATGGCGCGGGCGGTCACTTAGATGGCGGTACTGGCGGTATGCAGTCTAACTGTGAACGTTGTCACCAGCGCTTCTTCTTCGTTGACGCACTAGCTGATACAGAGCAAGCACAAGAGAAAATGGAATACGCATTTGGCGTATACATGAAGTCTGCTTGTCCATCTTGTGGTACTGAAGGCTCGCAAATGTTTGCTTCTGCTCACTACGAGAAAGGCATGCGTTGTACAACTTGTCACGATCCACATGAAGTAACTGACGGCGATTTCCTATCTGGTTTCTCTACGCCAAAGTTGAAGAAAGACTGTGTTGACTGTCACGAAGCGCAAGCAACGATTGCTGACAACACTGACACGCACAGCAACCAAACTTGTCAAAGCTGTCACATGCCAAACATGGGTAGTTGTGAAAACTTCGCTGCGATTCAGTTCCCAGACAGCGCAGGTTTTGACGCGGTTCGTCGTACACACATGTGGAAGATTGATATCGACCCAGAGCGTAAGACACTTAACCCACCTGAAGGTCAACCACGTGATTCAAGCGTGAAAGGCTGGACAGTTGCTAAGAACGAAGACGGTCACAACTACTTAGACTTAATGTGGACTTGTGCTCGTACCGCGATTTCTGACAAAGACGTAGTGGACAACAAGGGTTGTCACAGCCCATTCCAGTCTGAGCTAGAAACGGGCCTACATTACGACGACCAGATGGAAATCTACGGCGAAGTGATGAAGATGCAAAAGCCTGTTAAAGCGGTTTATGCCGAAGTTGAACAAGCTCTTGAGCGTATCGACATGCTACTAGAAGTGACTAAGTTGTCTACTGCAGACAAGACTGAAGTCCTAATGCTAGCTGAGAAAGCACAAGAAACGATTGAGCTAATTAAGAAAGATGGCTCATGGGGTGTTCATGGCTTCCGTTACAGCCAGAAGCGTCTAGACGCAGCACTAACTTATGTTACCCAAGCTCAAAACATTCTTGACGGTGTTGGTTACAGCGCTAAATAAATGTAATTGAGTTTATACCGACCTCAACCTAGGCACGCTTAGGTTGAGGTAACAAAGAGAGAAAATATGAATAGAGTACTGGGAAGTGTCGTTTTCACCGTCTTGTTATCAATGCTATCAGCGGGCAGTTATGCCGGTGGTGGCCAAGAGATGGGCCCTGCTACATATTATGATGAGCCGCTTAATACGATCACCATGATGGAAGCGCAAACCTTAGTGGGCAAAGAGGGAGTTTACTTCTTTGATGTCAACACATTGGAATTATGGGCAGAAGGATTCATTCCAGGCGCTGTTTATTTCAACGTAAAAAATTGGAAAGACTTGCTGCCAAAAAACAAAGACGCACTCATGGTTTTCTACTGTGCAAACCGTCTTTGTAATGCCAGTGAAATTGCTGCTCGACATGTGATGAAACTGGGTTACACCCAGGTGCTTCAGATGCCAGATGGAATATATGGCTGGCGTTTAGCTAATCGAGTAACAGAAAAGCCATAACGGATTATGTAAATTTATTTTTTAGTGAGATTGATTGTATGAAAAAGCTTAAAAAAAGTGTCTTGGCCGTTGTGTCTTGTCTAACCCTATCAGTATCTGTGTCATGTTTCGCTAATAGCGATTTGACCACTGACGTTGAAAAGGAATCGTACAGCATAGGTGCATCATTTGGCCACCATATCTCTAGTCAGGTATATGGCCAATCTCAGTTAGGCGCTGAAGTGGATATGGCTCAGGTGGTTAACGGTTTACTCGACGCTTTGAAAGATGAGACAAAAATGTCTAAAGAGGAAATTGTGACTTACCTAAACCAACGTGCTGAAACGCTCAATGCGGCTAAGCAAGTCAAGTTAGATGCTCTGACTGCTAAGAACTTGGCAGCAGGTGTTGCTTTCATGGCTGAAAACGCTAAAAACAGCGACGTTAAACAGACTGAGTCTGGGTTGCAGTATGAAGTGATCACCATGGGTGACGGCGCAATGCCAGCGGGCAATGACGTGGTTACTGTGCACTACAAAGGCACCTTGATTGATGGCACTGAGTTTGACAGCACTTATGATCGCGACGAGCCTAACCGTTTCTCTTTAGTTACCGTAATTGAAGGCTGGCAAGAAGCCCTTGCTTTGATGCCTCAAGGGTCAAAATTTAAGTTAACGATTCCACCTGCACTTGCTTACGGCGACCGTGTTGTTGGCATGATCCAGCCGCATTCGACTTTGGTATTTGAAGTTGAACTTGTCAAAGTTGAAGCACCTGGTGAAGGCGCTCACGGCATGGGACTGAGTGGCATGGGTATGGGTGGCATGATGGGCGGCTCTATGGGCGCCAATCCACACAAATAAATTTGATATTAATTATTGATATAGAGCCAAAATGAACACTGTACTTATTAGTATCCTCATTATTTTATTCTGTTCGGCAGCGTTCCTTTTTTGTCACCATTTAAGGTACGACAAAAAAGTCAGCGAACTTGAATCAGATGTTGGGCACTTTTTTGGCTCTACGATTAACTTCGACTCAGTTGAGGTTAATCAAAACAATAATTATTACTTTGGAACCATTGGTTTCTTTCTTATTAGTGTTTCAGCTTTACTTTATTTAACAGTTGGCAGTTATCAGAATTTGGACTCAGCCAAGGTTGATTACAATATTGATTATTTGCTCGTTGCAGATATTAACAAAGGCCAGAAACTCGCAATAGAAAACCCCGGTGATCCACTAGTGCTATTAGGGCTAGCCCAGTCATATGTTGACGGTGGCTTATACAACGACGCGCTAGGAACCTTAGACCAACTATTGGCGATAGACGCCGAAAACACTGAAGCGTTAGGGCTTAAAGCAACGTCTATGTACTACCGCGATGACCGCGTTATCAACATGGACACTTCTTTAGTGATCGCGAGGGCGCTAACTCTACATCACCAAGAATTACATACCCGATTATTAATGGCTAATGATGCTTACCTTAACGGTAATTATCAAAAGGCGATTGATAACTGGAATATTGTTTTAACCAATAAAGTGCAAGCGTTTAATCGTGGTGCAATTCAATTCGCCATCGACAAGTCTAAGGGCAAATTAACGCAAGTTAAATCCTAGTGGTTAATAACCCCAAATAAACGTACTAGCAAAAATATTAAATATAAAAATTACGTGTCGGTGTTAAACCGATAATCGGAGGATGCTGTGAGTGAAAATCTAGAGAGACGGAGGTTCCTGAAAGGTCTAGGAGCCAGCTCTTTGATATTGGCACCGCTAGGGTGTAGCTCGGTCAAAGACAAGGAAGATACCAACAAGCCTCACTACGTTATGGTTTTCGACCAAAACAAATGTGTTGGTTGCGGTGAGTGTAAGGATGCTTGTAACAAAGCTAACCACTTACCTGAAGGTAAATCTCGCCTATTAATGGAAGAGCAATCGAGCGCCGTTGAAGGTCAGCCTTGTCCACACTGTGGCAAAACAAATGACTGTGGTTGTCAGCGTAAGTTTGTCCGTGTTTCATGTCAGCAATGTAAGAACGCACCTTGCGTCACTGTTTGTCCAACTGGCGCGGCTCACCGCGACGAGAAGACAGGCATTGTGACTATGGACGCGTCTAAATGTGCTGGCTGTAAGTACTGTATTGGTGCTTGCCCGTATGACGCACGTTTTATCAACAAAGAAACTGACGTAGCCGATAACTGTGACTTCTGTCTAAACAGCAAACTTGCCATTGGCGAGCTACCTGCTTGTGTGCAGCAGTGCCGTTACGATGCGTTGATTTTTGGTGATGCAAACGACCCAACTTCATATGTGAGTAAGTTATTAGCAGTGAAGGACTCGGTACGTATTAAGCCGGGCTTCGGTACTGAACCTAGCTTGCGCTACATCCCTATTGTGAAGTTAGGAGTATAGTCATGGACGGTAATATTGAATTTACCATGGGCCTGTCACAAGGCATCGCGTGGCCTTGGCCAATTGCGGTTTACCTGTTCTTTGCTGGTATCTCTGGCGGCGCACTATCGGTTGCTCTGTTCATTCGTTTCTATAAAAAACAAACTGAAAACACGCCTTTCTTAAAGGCGGCATCTTTAGTTTCTTTAGTCACGATTGCACTAGGTATGCTGTGCTTGGTTTTAGACTTAACCAATCCGCTGTTCTTCTGGCGAATCTTGGTGTTCTACAACCTAAACTCAGTGATGTCAGTGGGTGTTATTGCACTATCTGCCTATATTCCGCTAGTCGCGTTAGTGACCTTGTTTGCGATGGAAGAAGAGATCAAAGCCTACAAGCCTTTGAACTTCTTACTACCAATCATCGACAAGTTACGCGGTATTCGCGCACCATCTGAAAAGCTAGTCCTGGTACTTGCTATGTCAGTGTGTGCTTACACCGGCTTCTTGATCTCTGCACTAATCCGTTTCCCAATAATCAATACTTCAGTATTGCCAGCGCTATTTGTTGCGTCAGGCCTTTCTGCGGGTGCCGCTGCTGCCAAAATGATTGCAGTATCAGTATTCAAAGAAGACTTACACAGCAAAGACATGCACACATTGCATGGCTTTGAATGGCCAGTTATGGCAGCCGAAGCTCTGTTCCTATTCATGATTATCATGTCTTTGGCTACAGGTAATGAAGGTGCACAAGCTGCATTTGCTGGTTTCCATACCGGTATCTGGGCGAACGTGTTCTGGATTGGTGTTGTGGGTATCGGTTTTGTGGGTCCTCTATTGCTTAACTTCGCCACAGGTAAGGCCTTTAGCCATTCAGCTAAAGCGTTTTACATGTCAGGCATGTGTGCAGTAGTTGGCATGATGTGTCTGCGTATGTTTGTTATTTACGCAGGTCAGCTAAATGCCATCTAGTCGAATGAATTCGATAGCCGTATAAGTTTCCCCGACTTAACAGGTGCCTCGATTTTATAGACGAAAGTGAGTAGCGAGTTTGCGGTCACTGACTCTTCAGTGCGCTTGAGCTGAGCCTTTAGTGCTTAGCTTAGCGCGGGAGTGAGTGACCCCTAACTCAATACAAATAATGTTAGTCGTAGTGGTTGTGGTAAAGAAGCCGCAAGTCTTTGAGCGCTTTCCCTATGGGTGCTTAGTGATCTATTCGCTTCATTATTACAGCCATAAATTAGACTAGCTGTGAGTAAGCTAGCCCTTTGATGTCGCCCCTGCAAGGCAATTGAAGGGGTAGCCTGAAAGCACAGTGATTTGGAAATATCATGAAAAAGTTAATCTGTTTACTATTTCTTTTACCTCTACTCAGTGCGTGCAGCGAAAGTAGCGCGGATGCAACCCAATATACTGCAGAGGCGATCCATGAACATGACCGCTGCCACCTGTGCGGCATGATGATCACCAAATACCCAGGACCCAAAGGCCAAGTCCACCTTAAAGGCCAAACAATCGTGCCTAAGTTCTGCTCGACTCGCGACATGTTTAACTTTGCCTTACAGAGCGAAAATAAACGTCAAATTGAAGCGCTATTTGTCCATGATGCTGGCAACACCGACTGGGAAAAACCACAAGATAGCAGCTTTACCGACGCGAAAACGGCCTGGTATGTATACGGTACGATAAAAAAAGCCGTGATGGGTCCAGCTGTAGCCAGCTTTAAGCACCAGGCAGATGCGGTCAACTTTGCCAAAGAGTTTGGTGGGGCTGTATTGCCTTACGACAAGATTGATATCCAGTTATTAGCGGGCGAGTAAATCACCGGCTTTACTTAGAGTCACAGGTAAGTGTTTACTTACTTTTTGAAGTTAATTATGAAAGCAGTCACCCAAAAGCGAATGTTAAAGCGATTACATCGCTGTGCTAAATGCCTCCTGATAAACGTATGGTTTGCAGCACTTGCTAGCCCTGCCAGTGTTGCTGCCACGTATTCGGTCGCCAATGCTGAAATGCTAACTCAGCGACTAAAAAGCGTGGCTGCGGGTGACACCGTTTTACTTAAAGCGGGCACTTACCTAGGCCAGTTTGAGATCCATCAGCCTATTCATCTTACGGGTGAGCTGGGCGCGATTATTGATGCAGAGCACCGTGGCACGGCTCTGGGGATCTTTAGCTCAAATGTACACATCTCTAATGTGCAGATCCAAAATTGGGGCGCCGATCTGTACGAGCGTGACTCTGGTGTTTTTGTGCAAGATAACGCTAATCATGTACGAATCGAATCAAGCCGTCTCAATGGCGATGGCTTTGGCATTTACTCAGAAAACTCAAATCATATTACGGTGGCAAATAATATGATTTCAGGCAACCCAGAGTTGTACAAACTCGACCGAGGTGACGGTGTTTACCTAAAAGGGGTCGACTCACCAGTGGTACATGACAACAAAATTTCCTATGTGAGAGATGGAGTTTACCTCGAAACCAGTACCAATAGCCTAGTGTTCGATAACCGTTTTCACTCGCAGCAATACGGTATTCACTACATGTATACCCAACATGATGAGGCCTATGGCAACGAGGTTAATAACGTTGACGGTGGTTACGCCATCATGAGTTCAAAGTTTGTTAATCTGCATCAAAACCAGGTCTCCAATGCGATTGATTTTGGTGTGCTGCTCAATATCAGCAATTACTGCATTGTGACTAATAACCGCGCGTCGTTAGCTCACAACCCACAAGGAACGCCTGAGCTAGGTAACGAAGGTAAAGGGATCTTTATTTACGGTGCTCGCGACAACGAAGTGACCCATAACCTGTTTGCAAACAACGATATCGGCATCTATATGGCCATGGGCGGCGAAGGCAATAAAGTCTATGGCAACCAGTTTGTGAATAATAATATACAAGTTAAATATGTCGGCGACTCGCTGTTAGAGTGGAGCCATGAAGGGCAGGGTAACTATTGGAGTGGCCATATGGGCTGGGATACTAACCATGATGGCATTGCCGATAAACCGTACCGCCCTAACGACAATCTCGACAAACTGTTTTGGCTCTATCCTGAAGCGCGATTCTTAATGAATAGCCCTGTTGTTGCAGTGCTTCGCTGGGTACAAGGTCAATTTGAGTTTGGCCCAGCAACAGGCATCGTAGACAGCTTTCCATTATTAACGCCTCACATGGAGCAATAACCATGGGTCATTGCAGCGCAGTTAATTTGCCAATTGAACAAGATAAGACTGAGAGCATAATGCTTCCCCCTTCGATAAAACTAACCGATGTTAGCCTAAAATATCATGAGTTCACCGCATTAAGTCATGTCAGCTTTGACGTTAAGGCCGGGCAAACTATGGCGCTGTTAGGCCATAACGGTGCGGGTAAATCGAGTCTGATAAAAATCATTCTTGGTTTGATTCCCCCTACCAGTGGCGCGGTTAGTATCATGGGCCAAGCAGCTCAGTCAAACCATCGAAAGCATAACGTTAACTTAGGTTACCTGCCTGAGGATGTTAGCTTCTATGACAAACTCAGCGGCCGTGAAGTCCTATGTTACTTTGCGGCACTAAAGGGCATTGGCATGGCTCGCGTCGAGTCGTTGATTGAAGAATTTGGCCTTGAATATGCCCAGCACCGCCAGCTAAAAACTTACTCAAAAGGTATGAAACAGCGCCTAGGTGTGGCGCAGGCCATTTTATCAGAGCCTAAAATATTATTACTTGATGAGCCAACGGTGGGGTTAGACCCGCAAGCGTCGCAGTTCCTATACGGCAAAATAAATCAGTTAAAGCAAACGGGTTGCGCGGTGGTGATTTCGACCCACGAACTGTCGTTAGTGGAATCTCATCTTGATACCGCATTGATCATGGCCAAGGGCAAGTGTCAAGCGATAGGGACATGTGCCCAGCTGAGTATGAATAGCGGCTTAAAAAGCAGTATCAACTTCAGTGAGCTGAATGACAGAGTGAAGAGCAATGCTTATCTGCAGCAATATTATCAAGACGGTTTACTGCGTTTTAACGCTGAGCACAAAGCCGACATCATTAAGCACTTAGTCTCGCAATGCCAAATATTTAATTTTGAAATTAAAGAGCCACGGCTTGAAGACATTTATCACGATTTAATGGGGCAGTCTTTACGCTCCGCAGCAGAGCAGTCATAACATGTATATCAATAAACTTACCTCGCCGATCCTCATTATCGCCTATAAAGAGATCTGCGACAGTTCGCGCAATCGTTGGCTTGCTTTTATGGGCAGCATGTTTTTAGTCTTGTCTTTAAGTGTCAGCTTTGCTGGTAGTGCGGTGACGGGAAGTTTGTATCTTCCAGAGCTCAATAGTTTGATGACCAGCTTATCGACCATTTCGGTCTTTATTATTCCATTGGCAGCGATATTGCTCAGCTATGACAGCTTTGTTGGTGAGGACGAGTCCGGTACCTTATTGTTGCTACTTTCCTACCCACTCACGCGGATGCAAATTCTATTTGGTAAGTTGCTCGGCCATGTGACGGTGATGTTTGTTGCCACTGGCGCTGCTTTTGGTTTAACGGCGGTACTATTAATGCTGTTAGGCGACCATTACCACAAGGGAGATCTAATCAGCGCCTTTGTGCAGTTCTTAATAAGTAGCAACCTGTTAGCACTGACCTTTATTTTAATCAGCTATATTGTCAGTCTTAAAAGCACCGAAAAAGCCAAGGCGATTGGCGGTTTACTGCTAATTTGGTTTTTATTTGTCCTTATCTATGATCTGTTACTACTGACTATTTTAGTGTCAGACTTTTCATTCGCGAACCAATATGTCATCAACACCCTTATTGCCATGAGCCCGACGGATCTTTATCGAGCGATTAACCTAGTCGCGATTGATGGAAGCAGTGCCAGCGGCAGTTTAGCCATGATAGCGACAACCGATTGGGGTTTACCTAGCATGTACGCACTATTGCTATTGTGGATAGTGTCATTGACGGGGCTTTCGCATCAAATCTTCAAGCGTAAGCCGCTTTAATGGGATTAAAGCCTCTGAATAACTAGCCCATCAATTTCATGCCTTGAACTCTGTTACTTCTCGACTTGCTGAATCGAGCATCTTGAAGTTACTTGGGTATATATCTAAAGAGGTAAGTTAGCTAAGCGCTAAATTTGTGAGCGTTAGCGACTATTGGCTTACTTACCTCGACTAATTTGAGCCAATAATCACATTCCGCTTAAGTAGTTAACTGTAAACTTCGCGAGTCGAAATATTTATATCTATCAATTACTCCTGATAAGTAGTAGAGGTACATTGTGTTGAAAATTACTCCTTATTTGGAGTTAGATACAGAAGCGAACCAGTTAGTTGATCATGTGAGCGGTAAGACGGTCGGTTTAACTTTCTCAGAATCTGCTGTACTACACCGCCTGTTATTGTCTTCAAATCCCGTTTGCTCAAAAGAAGAGCTTCTTAGCGCTGGCTGGCCCGATCGCGTCGTCGCGGTGACCTCGTTAACTCAATGTATTAGCACCTTGCGTAAAAAGCTCGATGGTTATCGTGAGATCCAATTAAAAACCATTGCTCGTCGTGGTTATCAATTGCATATATCGACCCAATCCCATGTGAAGATGCTAGCAGTCAATGATGCTGAATCGATGCGCGCCGCATTTTTCGATGTGTCTTTACTGGTTAAAATTTCAGGCATCGTAATCGCGTTGCTGTTAATTATTCTTGCCTGGTACTTCAGTGATTATCACAAGGTAAAGCAGAACCTGTCACGCTGGAGTAGCGATGAGCAATTTGAGTTGCAGGTGGGCGGCTTAAAGGGCAGTGCTCAGCTGTTATATAAAGATAATGCGCCGCATCTGCATCCATTTATGTGGGAAAAGCACTTACTGCCAGACACCAGTTTTTTAACTTGTCATGATGATTTTAATGCTTTCGCAGCCACCGATGGTGCCAACTATTCGATGGCACTTTGTCCGGGTAATGATAAAGAACAATGCGCGGGTAAGGGCCTAATTAACATCACGTCGGTCGACTCCGAACCTGCAGAATTAAACCTGCAAAAATTTGTAGATCTGTCGAGCGCCATGGAGCAACGTATTCGCTATAACCGGGTTATGTTGCCTGAGAGCACTGATACTAGCGGCGCTTTTTTAGAGCATAACTACCAAGCGGATGTATATTTTCCGGTTAAAGATGAGCTGCTAATCCGCGCCGATATTAATATGTCACTGATCTATGACTCGGACGATACTGGTGAGTTTTACTCTTCGACCTGTATTACCGACCAAGATTGCTTAACTACACCGATTAAGTACAAGGTGCGAGGCAAGTTTAAGCAATATTCAGGCATGATTGGCGGCCTTAAGGCTGATATATTCCAGGTTAAGGTCGAGCAGAAAGACTTGATTAAGCCAGATAAACTTAATGACTCGGCGGTGCGTTTTTATCGCGATTTGAGAAAGCGCGATATTAAGGATGAGGAGTTGTATTTCATTCGAATTCATCAAGATCACAAGACAGCGGTGTGGATCATTCCGTTGTTTGGGCAAGTTACGGCTTGGTACCATTATGAGAGGTTTGATATCTAAATCGATATAGGTGCTCATATCGAGCTGAGCTGGTTGGTTAGACTGCGTCTAACGGTTACTAGCAATCAAACTTCGTTTGATAAAGGTCGTGGCGCTTCGCTCCACATTGGTAATGCATCAGGCTGCGCCTGACCAAAGTCGTGAGCTTCCAGCTCACACTCGGGCAAAAGGGGGACAACAGCTTCCCCCTCTTGCATCACCCGAGCCGCCCCGACGAAGTTACATGCATTAGATACGGGCCTCATACTCCAATAAAAATCGCCTAACAGCTCAGATGGGACATCCATGTCCCGCTGAGCCTGAACCATCATCCATGATGGTTCTACGGCATTTTCATTTCCGCACTTCGGCAACTTCGATGGGGACTGGTGTTTTCTGTGAGTTCTGCATTACATCAAGGTCATCATCAAATTAGTGGCTGTAAAAGCACATTATGCTGTATGGATAATGTGCTTGTTTTTCTTGTGTTATGTTTAAAACAATGGGTTATAGTTTGCCGTAGAACATTATCAAGACGCATCGATAATATTTAAAAATGCAGCAGCGATAACAATGTTATCCGTGCTGCTGTTTAATAAGCTGTTAGCTGGTAATCAGACTGGAGTTTGTCTTGCATAGCCGAAAAACCTTTTACAAATATAAATCTCTGGATAACTTTGAATTTCTTCTAGATTTGATTCTCAAAGAAAGGATATATGCTGCTTGTCAACATGAGCTTAATGATCCGATGGAAGGTGTCGTACGAATTGATGGCACAATCCCAAAGGAAAAAGAAAAAGAATGGGAAGAGATAATAAAGAAATTTAGGATCGTGTGCTTTAGTAGAGATAAAGACAATCAATTGATGTGGTCACACTATGCTGACGGTGCGAGGGGATGTTTGATTGAATTTGAACTACCAGAAGGTCAAGATGTTCAAAAAGTATCATATTTAAAAAAGCCTTCAATAACTGACCGCCATATATCAATGGAGAAGGCAGCTGAAATTCTTATGTACAAAGAAAAATCATGGAAATATGAAGCTGAAAGTCGGTGCTTATTGATAGGGGAAGAAAAGTTTTTACCTGTAAATATCAAGTCCATAAGGTTTGGTAGTAGAGCTGAAAAGTCTAGAGTTGATATGCTCATACATATTTTACAATTATGCAAACCTGAACTGAAAACTATTATTGAGAGTGAGCAACGCCTAAGTAATAACATTAGATTTACTTCTAGTGGTGTTAGAACCTATGTTGGAAACCGTACTAGAACGGAAGATTATTGCCCTCAATGTTCAGAAAGAGAGATTATAAAAAATGACTTTTGTCGTTAAAGTGCGGCAATAATTAAAAGTTGTGTACAAATCAGCTAGTAAGGCGTTTAGCAAGTCTAACCATAGACACCCACGATAAATGGCATGTTTTCCTCTTACTAAGCTTTCGTTATTGCTGAAGTAAGAGGTGGTTATGCTTCTCCTTGAATAAAGACCCATCATAGAAAGACCCATCATAGACACCCATCGTTAATGGCATGTTTGTAGACCTCTTACTAAGCTTTAGTTATTGCTGAAGTAGGAGGTGATTATGCCCCGCGCTAGAAGTACGCTAATTAGTCTTGAAGACACGCCTTATTATCATTGCTGCAGTCGGGTGGTTCGACGGGCTTTCTTATGTGGTGATGATAAGTACACAGGCAAAAACTATGATCATCGGCGTGGTTGGGTAGAGGAACAAATACTCAAGTTAACAGAAGTATTTGCAATTGATGTAGCAGCCTATGCTGTGATGAGTAACCATCTGCATGTAGTGCTTTATATCGACTTAGAATCCGTTAATCGTTGGTCAGATAGAGAAGTAGTTGAACAGTGGCACAAACTGTTTAATGGTACTGATTTAACTCAGAAGTTTGCTAAAGGTGATGTGATAGAAGAATGTATGGTTGCTACACTCAAGCACCTGATAGCGACATACCGCTCACGTCTCTGTGATATCAGCTGGTTTATGAGGTGCCTTAATGAACCAATTGCAAGGCAAGCTAATTATGAAGACAACTGTACAGGTCATTTCTGGGAGGGGCGATTCAAGAGCCAAGCATTACTGGATGAAGCTGCAGTGCTCGCCTGTATGGCTTATGTAGAGCTTAATCCTATTAGAGCTAAGATGGTCAAAACACCTGAAAAGTCGGACTACACCAGCTTACAATTAAGAGTTAATGAGGCTCTAAAAGGTAAGCAGTCTGCTAAGTTACTGCCGTTTATCGGTAACGAGAGACAACACCAAACCAAAGGTATCAACTTCTCTCTTCAAGATTATCTAACACTTGTAGATGAAACAGGCCGAATCATTCGTGATGACAAGCGAGGAGCCATTTCTCATAGTGCAGAAAAGATATTGAATAGACTCAATATTCCAAGCGATAACTGGATAAAAGTCACCACCGAGTTTGGCAAGCTGTTTCATGGCCCTGTTGGCTCGTTGCAGGAGCTAACTCATTATTGCGAACATTTAGATAAGCGACGACGGCACTTCGCTAATAGCTGTCACCATCTACAAGTCGGCTAAGAACTTCTAAACAAATTACTCGTTATACCGTTCTAGTTCGGTTGGCTTTCCACGCTCGTTTTTTAGCTTATTGACTCTAAACCCCTCAGTTTTATTCAGTTAATCACTAAATTATTTGCCTGCCATCAAATAACGCTACACCTCATGTTTATAGTTTGAGAAAGATTTCGTTATAACGGTTATATTGTTGATTAATAATGGGTGGCAGAGCTTAAAAAGCATTGAACAGCTACCTGCAAAGTTTTACCTGCTAAAAGTCATCAACTTTATTTCTTTGATTGATGAGAAAAAGTCAAAAGTAACCATTAGAAGAGGCAATATATAAAACCTTGATAGATTCATACTGGCAGATGGGCTGAGTAATATTGAACTCAGTCAAAGGTTGATATTTAAAGTCGGTCATAGTCCGGTCACTGTGGTGCACAAACCCATCGTCGATAGCTTAGCGACCCACAATCTATTAGGTGTGCACTTTAATCCCAGTAACTGCTTGGGCTAGCTAAAAGTAATCCATAGCGGGAAGTTTTGAATGAGATTTTTCACAGTGCTAATTTAGTAAGATAAACTTACAGAGAACACTTATTTCCTCATAGTTTTTTGTAGATTTGTGACTTGTTGAAGAAGATATAGCAATAGCCATAATAGATAATGACTATTGCTTCGATAGGGTTACAAAAATAGAAGTAATTAAAGTTTATCTTTAGTTAAGACTAGCTTTATATATTGCTATTCTTGGGTATTGATTGCTAGATCAAATGCCCTTGCAATAGGAGTTCCTCTTGCTGATAGTGCTATAATCATAGTGCGATACTTCTTAGCCTCTAGATTCGGAGAGAAGTTGTGTTTATTTGCCTTCCAATACTCATCCATCAGCGCTATAGCTGCGACATCTGATTTGCTTTGATGATCAAAAACCTCTTTTAGTTGTGCAACGGTAAAGCCTGTTAGTGACAAGTTCTTATCTTTAAAAGAATCTTTTTCTTCGTAAACTTTATGGTTGTTCCCGCGATAAGGTGTTTCAGTTCCATCTGCGCACTTTATTAAGTAATGGGGAGCATGCTTTTTACAATCTTTTGTACAGCCAAAATGGACTTTAGCCTGCTTGTCATTTTCGACTTTCTTTATCACTTCCCACATGTAATCTAATTTTTTTATTGTCTTTAGAGTATTTAGATCCCACACCAGAGAGCTCATGTTTTACACCTTATTTTAGTGAGTATAATGAAGCGGTTACAAAAATACCTGTGCGGACTTTTAAACCTGACTTTACGTACTTATAGCCTTGTTCTTCCATTACTTTTCTAACCATATGACCAGTAAGTTTTTTGAACTCATCAATTGTTTTTTGGTTGGGCTGCAAAGATGGATCAAAGCAATGTCCAAATTTTTCTAGTAATTGAGCAACAAGCGCTTCTAACGCAGGTCTCCCTAAATAAGTCGCAGTTTCCATTCTAATAATCGTTTCTTTATGGTTAAGAAATTGCCAAATAGCAATTGCATCTTTATCTGTATTGAAAGGTTTATAGCGACCAGTTAGTTCTAAATTCATTTTTAAATCTCCTCATGTTTTGGTTTTTTCAATATAGCATTATGATAGATGGCTTGCCAGTAGATATTTCCTGGGGGGGTATCTATTTTGGGGTGGTGAGTGTCCAGAGCTTACAGAAAACACATAGTTCCATATTGAGGTCGCAGAGGTGGTATTTGAGATCGTAGCTTAATGATTTTAGCTGTTAAGTTAATCCATTTTTACTCATTCAGCGTATAGCTAACGACTGTATAAAATTGGCTACAATTAGCAATTGCCTGTCTAAGCTGCAGACCAAACACGAGAGTTAATGGGGTAACCAATGTTTTCAATATTTAAACGAGATCCTGCCAAGAAACTTAAAAAGCTGTATTTTGCTAAGCTTGAGCAAGCGATGCTTGCGCAGAGGAAAGGCGATATTAGAACTTACTCGCTACTGACGGCAGAAGCGGGTGAAATAGATAAACAACTATCAAATCTCAAAATTTCATAGAGCTCGACCATTCCTCAATATCGGCAGTAAAATGCTAATGCTAATGCTAATCTGAGCTACCGAATATGATCAGGAGGCTCAAGACGTTAGTTGTTATACCTAGACTAACTTAGGCTTCAGGCGCGCTGATATGTGACGCCGCCGCACCTCTTTACAACTTGATTCGCATTTTATTGCTATGCAAGATAACCTGCTGTCGCTTTATCTATTTGTTTTCTAATTTGATTCCACCGCCAAGGATGCAGTATGGCCCAGTTTGATAAGTCTGTTTCTATTGTTGTCGATCCAAGTTCCCCCGAGAGTATTACCACTGCGTTGGCTGAGTATCGCGAGCGCTTGCAGGATGGTTCGGCGTTTCGCTTAACCATGAATCTGTTGCTCAATGTGCAGTTTGTTAAGCCTGATGGCAGTGCACTGACTATCGAGGATGCAGGAGATAATCGCGCCTTGGTAGAGCAGGCCATTAATGCCTGTCGTTTTGAGGAAAAACAGGCCTACATCAGTGAACCTGTGCTGTTTGGCGCTGCATTGAATTTCCCAGAACTTATGCCTGCGGTGGTTGAAACGGTTACAGCTTTGGTGGCGTTTTCCCGCAGTCGCAATGACTCTAACGATCTTTGGATAGATGATTACAACGCATTCGGTATCGAAGCCTTGTATATGCTGATTGCAACCGAGGTTAGTTATAGCCCGATGCTCGCTCGTTTTCTGGTGCCTTACTGGGATACGCAAACCATGGCGGCACCGCTGTACTTGCTTGCTGGTTTAGTTGCTAAGCATGGCTGGACGCAAGACCTGATCAAGGCTTATGTCTGGTGCGATAGTGCTGAGGTACGCCGTTATTTTTATGCAGAGACGTCGTCTGAAGAAGCGGATGCGGTGCAACCAGACTTATTGTCGCACCTACAATCCAATCCTGACGATTATCGCTATTTTAAAAACGAGCTTTTAGCGCGACTGCAAACCAGTCCTATTTTAGCGCTTGCGGACGCAACGAACTCGCTGACGCAGATGCTGTTTGAGTATTACGACAGCATGGGCGCTTGGCCTGTGGGATGCGATCGCTGGCAGCTTGAAGACGAGGCTGAATTCTCAAAAGAGGAATGGCAAGACAAGGTTAAACAACAGCTTATTTGTGGCGCTAAGGTTGAAGATGAGATTATCGCCTTAGCGGCAAGCCTTACTGAAACCCGCAGCGAATCGGATTTTTTTGCTATAGCCGAAGCGCAGCGCAATGGCGTTGATAACGTTTATCAAGCTTGGATGCAGCCCGCTGAGGCTGAGCAAGAGATTGATACTGCAGCAGATCCAGAAGTTGAAGCAATCGAGTGGGATGAAGCAACTGGGCGTAGATTCTTTACCTGCTTGAACCCAAGAACAGATTTAATCAGCCAAAATCGACTTGAACGTCTCAGTGATGAGCTTGGCTATCGTGACGGCCAAGAAATCATTGAAGCCTTACCTTATATGCCGTTGCATCTGGGGAGTAGTACTTATCTTGCGCTACGGTTGCTTAATAACCCCAGTCTTGCCGAGCGTACAGCAATTGAGCAATGGCTTGAGCAGCACTTAAGTAAGCTACTCACTGACTTTGTCCTTAAGTATTGCGAAGTACCAGAAGAGGCTAGCGAGGCACTGCATCAGTGGCTTTGCTGTGCTGAGTTTGAAGCAGTTTCTGGAGCTGACTCTCAAGCTGACAATACAGAGAGTATTGACGCAGAAATGATCGAGATTGTGCGCGCAGGTATGGCAAAAGATGGGGGTAAGTCAGGGCCTGAAATCAGCGCTAAACAAGCGGCTTATTGGACCCTGTTTACCCATGATGCGGGTCAGCGCTGCATGTTAACCACCTTGTTTTTACAAAGCGCAAGTAAGCAAAATCAGGCTGAAACGAGTCAGCTCGATCCCTCTAGTCAGGTTGTGCTGTTAGCTAAAAGACATTGGCAACTCTGGCTGTCGCTAGCGCCCCAGCGAGTGATAAATCGCATTGTGAAGTTTAAGGCCGATTATTCGCTTTACGCGGCGATTGATGCTCAAGATGCCGAGGCCGGTTTATTCGATTTATTGCAGCAACACGGTGTAACAGATGCCATGCTTGAAGCCTTTACTTTGATGGTAGATCAACAAGTCGCTGACTATCGTCCTGCCGATCCCCGCTTTGCCCTGCGTTATGCTAGCAAGGTCGCGCAATATGCAGAGTTAGAACCAGCTGATACCTCTATGATAGGGCGTCAGCAGTGGCTGCAATTCGAGGCCTTATTGCAGCAGCTTGAGTACTGCCGTGAAGATCAAGTGCTGGAGTTTTTACAGCATATTAATGCTATCAACCCAGATATGCCGCTGCCGATAGTCCCCATGTTTGAGACCGCCTTGCTCAATACCTTAAAAGAGGATTTCGATGACGCGAGTGCGCAAACTCTGTATGACAAACTGATGGCCTATCTTGCCAGCGGTGAGGGATTAGAGACGTTGAGCCCAGAGGCGTTAAAAATGCCAAAACTGCAGGGCTGGAACCCATACCCAATGCACCGCAGTAAACTCGGGCCGGCTGATTTTATCTGGATGCTACCAAGCGAAATGGCGCAGCGCCTAGCGCTGTTTTTAGCGCAACTAGGTAAGCGTGGCTTACATTGGCTAGGAAGGAGTTCAGTAGAGAGCGCCTATGTTGCCTGTCTTATTCAACGTGGTGAGCTGCAAATGGCAGAGCGCTGGAGCCATTGTGAAGTTGGCAATGAGCGTCACCGAGACAGTGAGATGGGCGATGCGCTCGATATCGCCAAACAAAGCTGGGCACTCAACTGGCTTGATAACGCCGGCGTACCAGAGGCATCTTTGGTGTATTTCGCCGTGCATGAAGGCTATGAGCAACAGGCGTTTGTATGCAGATTAGCGGCAGAAAACCGCTTGCCGGATATGCAGAATTGGTTGACGGCTAATGAGCGGGGACAATTACTTGCGATGCTGCAAGGGGCTGGAACATTGCCACAGGCCACCACAGAAGGTTTTTTGCAAGATTGCTCCAGCGCTGTGAAGCAGTTGGCTAATAAGCTGTTTGGTAACCGAACTTAACAGCAATAGAACTGGGTGGCTGTGTTGCTGCCACCCTTACTCCTTTTTGCAAAGTAAAAGTGCAAGTTTAAAGTGCAAGCTCAAAGTACAAGCTCAAAATAGAAAACATTTTTCAAAGTAGAAGCTCATTACTCATTACTCATTGCTCATAACGGTTTTACACGTCGTATCTAAGCCAATTAGTCTAGATTCCAATTCTTAAAAATAGCCCCTTAAAAATAGCCCCTTAAAAATAGCCCCTTAAAAATAGTCCCTTAAAACACGTTTTAAAGCCCTTTACCCTGGACTTGGGCGCTAGAGGGAGATCCGTTTATCATTTTGCTGCAATACACCAACATCAACCTACTCCCTTTATGATTATAACTGCGCTAGGCCTTATACCGCCTAAGCTTGCGAGACGTCCTTATTAATCGCTGCTTGGTTTTTAATTGCTGCTTTGTAACTTTTTTGCGCTTTAAGAAACGTTTAACGTGCATTTTTATATCTAAAAACATCTCTCTGGCTGTATTTATCTTTCTGTTTTTTAACGTAAATGTTGTTTTCACATCTAATCGCTTCTAATGCTTTTTTTAGTGTGCTGTAGCTCAGGTTTTTACTGTTTTTTATATGGAAAATAGACATCGCTCAGTTGTTTAGCTCAATCGGTGAACGGTTAGTTTTTAAAAAAGTGTGCTTATAAAAGCATGCAAAAACAGTGATAAAAAATAAAATAATGATAAGTAGGAGTGAATGATGAGACGGTGGAAACACAAGGTAGCATTAAGCATGCTGTTTTGTTTTGGTGCCATTGCCAATGCGAACGCTGCTGGAAAATATGACAGTATTCCCCAAATGGGTAAAACCGCTAAAGGGGCAATAGCTGAATACAACGGTATGCAACAAGTCAACGGCGTAAAAACGCTGCAAGACTATATTGTTCAAGAAGAAGAGTTATTTGATTATCTATTCGAAAACCACCCAGTATTCAAATATCAGCAAGCCGGTAATTTAATTGGTGATTACCATATTAGTGACCGTGGTGAAGAGTATTTAGATACAGGTAAGAGCCCAGATTATAGTGAACGTGTTGGCGCGCCTCGCGCAGTTCAATACCGTCTAGGTGCTAAATCAATTCTAGATTATCCAAACAACTTCGTTGGCCCTGAAAAGTGTGCTGAATGTCATGCGACTCAATATGAGAAGTGGCAGCGTTCGCGTCATGCTAAAACAATTCGTTTCCCTGGTGAACACCCAGAAGTGGATAACGATATTGAAAAAACCATGTACAACACTAAAGATACCTCAATCTTACCAGACGGTATTACCCCTGACATGATCTATGCAACTGTTGGTACACCTCGTACCAAATACGGTTTCATCGATGCGTGGCTTGTACGTGGTACTTACCACATCAGAGACGGTTTATTACGTGACGGTACCGGTAAAATGGTAGCGGGTGCTAACCAGTTCTCTCGTGGTTGGGCTGAATGGTTAACGCCTGAAATGTCAAAGAAAATTAACGATGTTATTCCTGAGTTCCCAACAACCCTTGAAGGTTTTGGTGGTTCAGGTTCGCACCAGCAAGGTATGAGCTCATACGGTGCTAAGTACGAAAAAGAGATGTTGTTCCAACCAGCAAGTTCTTACTGTGAAGTGTGCCATACGTTTAAGTTTGACTTCCAAAACAAGCAAGAGTTCTTCGATGCATTAGGCGATCCTAAGAAGCTTCAAGAGCACACGATTTCTCGTGGTATCGCTTGTGAAGAGTGTCATGGCGCGGGTGGTCACTTAGATGGTGGTACTGGCGGTATGCAGTCTAACTGTGAACGTTGTCACCAGCGTTTCCAGTATGACCCTACTCTTGCTGACACGCCTCAAGCACAAGAAAAGCGTGAGTACGCTTTCGGTGTGAAGATGAAGTCACTCTGTCCATCATGTGGTACTGAAGGTTCTCAGATGTATAACTCTGAGCACTACGAGAAGGGCATGCGCTGTACGACTTGTCACGATCCGCACGAAGTGACTGATGGTTCTTGGCAGTCTGGTTTCACTACACCAAAGCTGAAGAAAGACTGTAAAGACTGTCACGAAGCGCAGACTTTGATTGCTGAAAACTCAGATACACACAATAAGCAAACATGTCAAAGCTGTCACATGCCTAACATGGGTAGCTGTGAAAACTTCAAGGCACTGCAGTTCCCTGACCAAGCTGGTTTCGACGCAGTACGTAAGTCTCATATGTGGAAGATTCAAGTCGACCCAACGATGAAGACGCTAAACCCACCTGAAGGTGAGCCACGTACTCAAGGTCCTAAAGCGGGTAAAGGTTGGACTGTTGCTAAGAACGAAGAAGGCCGCTCATACCTAGACTTAATGTGGTCTTGTGCTCGTACCTCTATCTCTGACCACGACGTGGTAGAGAACAAGGGTTGTCACAGCCAGTTCCAGTCTGAGCTTGAAACAGGCTTACATTACGAAGACCAGTTAGAGATCTACGGTGAAGTAATGAAGATGCAAACACCTGTTAAAGAAGTGTTCGCGAAAGTTGAGCAAGCTCTTGTACGCATCGACCAGCTATTAGAAGTCACTAAGTTGTCTACTGAAGACAAGACTCAAGTGCTAATGCTAGCTGAGAAGGCTGCAGAGACTGTTGATCTAATCAAGAAAGACGGTTCTTGGGGTGTGCATGGCTTCCGTTATAGCCAGAAGCGTCTAGATGCTGCACTTACTTATGTTACACAAGCGCAAAACATCTTAGATGGAACAGGTTACGCAGCTAAATAAGCCGCCTAACTCGTTAACCGCCTCGGCATGCATTGCAGCGTAATAATTGCCGAGGCAATAAAGAGAAAGATTATGAAAAAAGCACTGGGTCAAATTCTGGTAAGCCTCACGTTAATTGCAAGTTCAGCTAGCTGTTTCGCTGGTGGTGGTTCTGCGATGGCACCTGCTCATCGTTACGAACACCAGCTCAACACCATCAGCATGATGGAAGCTGAGACCTTAATCGGTAAGGAAGGTGTTTACTTTTTCGATGTGAATACGCTTGAACTTTGGGCTGAAGGGTTCATTCCAGGTGCTATTTACTTCAACGTTAAAGATTGGAAAAAATTACTGCCAGCTAAGAAAGATGCAGTGATGGTGTTTTATTGCGCCAACCGCCTATGTAATGCCAGCGAGATAGCGGCACATGAGGCGATGAAGATGGGCTACAGCAATGTTTTACAGATGCCAGATGGAATTTATGGATGGCGACTTTCAAATAGAGTCACAGAAAAGCCATAACAGCAGGATGTTGGGTAACAGAAGTTAAACGCAACTAGTTTATTTAAAGAGATGATTATTATGAAAAAATTCACAAAAACTACCCTAGCTGTTGTGACAGGTTTGACCCTGTTTATGTCTGCAAATTCAATGGCTAATACTGAGCTGACATCTGATGTTGAAAAAGAGTCTTACAGTATCGGTGCTTCTTTAGGTAAATATATCTCTGGCCAAACTTACAGCCAAACAGAGCTGGGTGCTGAAGTGGATGTCGACCTCGTCATTGAAGGCGTTGTTGATGCGCTGAAAAATAACCCACAGTTTTCAGATGAAGAAATCCTGACTTTCCTAAATCAGCGCGCAGAGACGCTAAATACCGCACGTGAAGCCGCTGAAGCAAAGCTTGCACTCGCTAACGTGACAGCAGGCAATGAATACCTGGCTGACAATAAAAACAAAAATGGCGTAACAGAGACGGCTTCAGGTCTGCAATATGAAGTCATTAGTGAGGGAGAAGGCCGTAAGCCAAACCCACAAGATGTCGTCACAGTGCACTACAAAGGTTTCTTAATCGATGGCACTGAATTTGACGACTCTCACAAGCGTAACGAGCCAAATCGCTTTGCACTAATGAGCGTGATTGAAGGCTGGCAAGAAGGCATTCCGTTAATGAACGAAGGGTCGACGTATAAGTTTGCTATTCCTGCAGCACTAGCCTATGGCGACAAGCAAGTTGGCATTATCCCACCGCAATCGACATTGGTGTTTGAAGTCGAGCTGGTGAAAGTTGAGGCACCTGGTGATAACGCACACGGCATGGGGCTCAGTGGTATGGGCATGGGTGGCATGATGGGCGGCGGTCACTAGTTTTAGTTGATGGCGTTATTGCCAAGGTTTTAAGTTTATTGTTTTAGTTAGTTAGTTT
This sequence comes from Shewanella sp. 0m-6, assembly GCF_052977325.1. Classification (NCBI taxonomy): domain Bacteria; kingdom Pseudomonadati; phylum Pseudomonadota; class Gammaproteobacteria; order Alteromonadales; family Shewanellaceae; genus Shewanella; species Shewanella sp. 0m-6. The sequence goes on along the minus strand of NZ_JBRIMD010000012.1, from coordinate 21,788 downwards.
GGTTTGTAGAGAGTCACTATGAATAGTTTAGCTATCGGCATTACTGTCACTTTATGTGCAGTTATCACTTTAATTTGGCGTCATCATCACTCTTGTCAAAAGCAAGGTGTTACGCCGATAGCTAACTCTTTTAATGATGATAGCAGCAATAAAGAGGGGGATTTTAAGGTTGCGACTGGGATGGTTGTTGTACTTGTCAGTGTGACCTTACTTATGTACTCACAATTAGGCCATTTCAATGATTGGAATAAAGGAGTGGTCGACGAAAATATTGATTACCTGATCACCGCAGAAATCAATAAAAATGCAAAAAAAGTCAATGAGCAACCTAGTAATGAAATTGCATTATTAAATCTGGCTCAATCCTACGTTGATGGCGGCCTGTATAGCGAGTCGGTGCAAACTTTCGATGAGCTACTCAAACTGTCGGGCGATGATGCAGGTATTTTAGGGATGAAAGCCAATGCCATGTATTACCGCGATAACCGTGAAATGAGTCTAGACATTGATTTGGTTATCGCCAGAGCCTTAGCGCTCGACGAATATGAGCCTCAATCTCGCCTGTTACTTGCGACCCACGCTTACCTTAATGGTCAGTACGACAAAGCCATCGAGCAATGGCTGACTCTACTTAAAAGCGATAAGCAAAACGTTAACCGAGCCTCAATTAATAATGCAATTTTAAGAGCAGAGCAAAAAATAGCTAATCGTTCAGTGGCTGCATCTGAGTAAAGTCACGTAAAACCTAATAAGTATAAATATATCAGCAAAATAGCTGATAGCTGGAGGATGCTGTGAGTGAAAATATAGAGAGACGGAGGTTCCTTAAGTGCTTAGGAGCCAGCTCTTTGATAATAGCGCCCTTAGGGTGTAGCTCTGTCAAAGAGGGTGAGTCAGATGCAAGCAAGCCCCATTATGCGATGGTGTTTGATCAAAATAAATGTACCGGCTGCGGCGAGTGCAAAGAGGCCTGTAATCTAGCCAATAACTTACCAGCAGGTAAGTCTAGATTGTTGTTAGAACAGCACTCTGGTGGATTAGAGGGACAACCTTGCCCACATTGCGGCAAAACAACCGAATGTGGCTGTGAGCGTAAGTTTGTACGCGTCTCTTGTCAGCAGTGTAAGAATGCCCCTTGTGTGACCGTTTGCCCAACTGGCGCAGCGCACCGAGATGAGAAAACCGGCATTGTCACTATGGACGCGTCTAAGTGTGCAGGTTGTAAGTACTGCATTGCAGCTTGCCCATATGATGCGCGCTTTATTAATAAAGAAACCGATGTCGCTGATAACTGTGACTTCTGCCTTAATAGCAAACTTGCCATTGGTGAGCTACCTGCTTGTGTGCAGAAATGCCGTTATGATGCACTGATTTTTGGTGATATCAACGATCCGACATCCTATATCAGCAAGCTTTTAAGAGTAAAAGATTCTGTGCGAATTAAGCCAGGATTTGGAACTGAGCCAAGCTTGCGTTACATCCCTATTGTAAAGCTAGGAGTATAGATATGGACGGTAATATTGAGTTTACAATGGGGTTATCTGAGGGCCTAGCATGGCCCTGGCCTATTGCTGTGTACTTGTTTTTTGCGGGGATCTCTGGTGGTGCGCTAGCCACTGCATTATTCCTGCGATTCTACAAAAAGCAGACAACCAACACGCCATTTTATAAAGCGGCAGCATTAATCTCATTTGTGACGATTAGCTTAGGTATGTTATGTCTGGTTTTAGACTTAACCAACCCGCTGTTTTTCTGGAGAATTCTGGTTTTCTATAACCTAAATTCAGTCATGTCGATTGGTGTTATCGCACTATCGGTGTATATCCCGTTAGTGGCTTTGATTGCACTATTTGCCTTTGAAGAAGAGATCCGCTCAGTACCCGCACTTAAGGTACTAGTACCTGTGGTTGAAAAGCTAAAAGGCATTCGCCGCCCATGTGAAGTCACCGTATTAGTATTGGCATTGGCTGTCTGTGCTTATACTGGTTTCCTTATCTCGGCACTGGTTCGTTTTCCTATCATCAACACCTCTGTTTTACCAGCACTCTTTATTGCCTCTGGTATTTCAGCGGGCGCAGCAGCAGCCAAAATGCTTGCCGTGTCGATGTTTAAAGAAGACTTACACAGCCAAGATATGAAAGTGCTTCATGGTGCTGAGTGGCCAATCATGATTGCTGAAATGCTATTTATCTTCATGATCGTGACTTCACTTATGACGGGTAATGCTGGGGCACAAAGTGCATTTGAAGCGTTCCATACCGGTGAATGGGCAGCGGTGTTCTGGTTTGGTGTGGTCGGCCTAGGTTTTGGTGGCCCGCTATTACTTAACTTTGCTACCGGTAAGTCGTTTAGTCATTCGGCTAAAGCGTTCTATTTATCGGGTGTGTGCGCCGTTGCTGGCATGATGTGTCTGCGTATGTTCATCCTATATGCTGGTCAAACCTTTGCTATCTAGCCATAAGGCAAGCTAGTTAAGTGAGTTGTTCGCTCCTAATGCTTCGTCCCTGCAAGGTGAGTGTTAGGAGTTGAGCAACAATTGGTTCAACACTCACATCTTGTTACCTCATCTGTAAAAACAAGCGGTGAGTTTTCCTATCTTTCTGTTGTAGTTGGAAGTCGAATGAAAAAATTGATGTTCATCTTGATGTTAGTCCCATTTATGTTTGCTTGTAGTCAAGGTGATGCCGCTGTGCAGTCGACACAAGCTGAACCGATTCATGATCACGACCGTTGCCACTTGTGCGGCATGATGATCACTAAATACCCAGGGCCTAAAGGGCAGTTGAGATTAAAGAATGAATCCATAGTGCCAAAGTTTTGCTCGACACGAGACATGTTTAATTTTGCGCTACAACCAGAGAATAAGCGCCAGATCACCCAGCTAAAAGTGCATGATATGGCGCAGACTGATTGGCAGCAACCTGATGATCAGAGCTTTATTGATGCGACCTCTGCTTGGTATGTTTATGGCACTAGTAAACAAGCGGTGATGGGGCCTGCTGTTGCCTCATTTTCGAGTAAAGAAAGTGCAACCCAGTTTGCCCAAGAATTTGGTGGCGCGGTACTGACTTATGAGCAGATCACGATTGAACTGCTCGCTGGCGAGTAAGTGAGTCATTTAAGGCTTAGCTAATGCTCGCTGGCTAATACGAGCCACCTTCTTAATATTGGCGTTAGAATTTGCTGGAACGGTATCTTATGAGTCGCTCACCTTTACGAAAAGTGCTGGCGCAGAACGTCAGCATATTACGTTGGCTGCTAGTGGTATATGCAACCTTCTATGCCACTGGCTGTAATGGCGCCCATTTAGCCGTATCTAACAGCCAGGAGCTACAGCTGGCGTTAACTCATGCTAAGGCTGGCGACAGAATTGTTCTCGATGCTGGGCGTTATCAAGGCCCACTAAAAATCCATCAATCGATTATATTATCAAGCCTTGGCGACAGCATTATTGATGCTAATAGCGTGGGCAGCGCAATAACGGTGTTTGCTGCTAATGTTGAGATCTCAGGGCTGAGAATTGAAAACTGGGGCAATGATCATTATGAGCGCGATGCCGGTATTTTAGTTGAGCCAGGCAGTGATGGCGTAAAAATCCATAACAACAGTTTGCAAGGTAACGGTTTTGGTATTCGCGCCGATGAGCTAAACGATATCAAAATCCACGATAACGTGATTGTGGGTAACAACACCTTATATACCTTGGACCGCGGTGATGGCATTCATTTGCAGCACGTTGTTGGCGCCGAGATCTGGGGCAATACTATCTCGCAGGTCAGAGACGGGGTTTACCTTGAATCTGGCAGTAAAAGTAGAGTGTACGCTAATCGATTATTTGACCAGCAGTACGGTATTCATTACATGTACACCCAAGACGATGAAGCCTTTAATAACCAGAGCTATCAGGTCGATGGTGGTTATGCCTTGATGGACTCGAAACGCATTCACCTCCACCGTAATCAGGTATGGGAGGCTATCGATTTCGGTATTTTGCTGAACATGACCAAAGACTCGCTGGTGGAATTTAATCGAGTCGAACAGATCGTTAACCGCAGTGAAAACCAAGTACAAGGCCAAGAGGGTAAAGGCATATTCGTTTACGGTGCTCGAGATAACACCATTATCCATAACCACTTTGCTCATAATGATATTGGCTTTTATATGGCCATGGGAGGAGAGGGGAATCACGTTTATGGCAACCAGTTTATTGATAACTTTTCTCAGGTTAAGTATGTCGGTGATGCATTATTGGAGTGGAGCCATGCTGGCCGAGGGAACTACTGGAGTGGATACCTCGGCTGGGATCACAATTTAGATGGTGTGGGCAATACGGCCTATCAGCCCAATGATAAGATTGATAAATTATTCTGGCTTTATCCTGAAGCTAACTTCTTGATGGGTAGCCCAATTGTTGTCGTACTGCGCTGGGTTCAACGTCAGTTTGAGATCACAGCCCCTAGCGGGATTGTCGACAGTTACCCGTTATTAGAGATGAACCCAGCTTTTAGTTTTTAGGCGGACGAGATGATGTTTTTAGTCAGCAAATAACCGCCTTTCGGAGAATCGATGAACCCTGCTTTAGCGGTATCAGCTAGCCATATTCGACACCAGTTTGCCGATTTTACTGCAGTTAATGATGTGAGTTTTACAGTTGAACGCGGCCAAACTATGGCGTTACTTGGCCATAATGGCGCGGGTAAATCGACTCTGATTAAAATCCTCCTAGGCTTGATAAAACCCACTGCGGGTAATGTCTGTATTCTTGGGCAAGATCTGTCGTGTCTAACGCGCAGTGCAGACTTAAAAATTGGATATTTACCTGAAAGTGTGAGCTTTTATGACAAATTAACGGGTAAAGAAATTTTAAGTTACTTTGCCGCTTTAAAGGGCGTCGGCCAGGCGCGAGTCAGCCAGTTGCTTGAAGAGTTTGGCTTAGAATATGCCCAAAATAGAGCGTTAAAAACCTACTCTAAAGGCATGAAGCAGCGCCTGGGTTTTGCTCAAGCTATTTTGAGTGAACCTGAGTTGTTGCTACTTGATGAGCCAACGGTTGGGCTCGATCCTGTGGCCTCTAAATTTTTGTACGGCAAAATTGATGAGCTTAAATTGCAAGGCTGCGGGGTGATTGTGTGCACCCATGAACTATCACTAATTGAGCATAATATCGATATCGCGCTTATCTTAGCCAAAGGGCAGGCGCTGGCATCGGGCAGCGTAGCGCAGTTAAGCCAGGCTAGCGGTCTTAAAACTCGACTGACCTCGCCCCAGCTTGCAAGTGTCATCTGCGGGCAACCGAAATTAGCTGCACTTTATGCTGACAATGCCTTGCTGTTAGATGAGCTGTCTAAGGCTGAGGTATTGCAGTTATTAACATCTGAGTGCCAAGTGTTTGATTTTAGTCTTAAAGAGCCTGCATTGGCTGATATCTATCATTTTTATATGGGTCAATGCTCTCAAGTTGCAGAGGTAAATTAAGGTTATGCTGACATCTCCTGTGTGTGTTATTGCTAAAAAAGAGATCCAAGATAGCCTACGTAATCGCTGGGTGTTGTTTATCTCATTAATATTTTTAATCTTATCGTTGAGCGTAACCTTTGCGGGCAGCGCCGTAGCCGGGCATTTGGCTTTGCCTCAATTGGATGCGTTGATATCAAGCCTGTCGACGATTTCGGTGTTTATCATTCCGCTCGCGGCGATGCTGGTGAGTTACGATGCGTTTGTGGGGGAGGATGAATCCGGTACTTTATTGCTGTTATTGTCTTACCCAATCACTCGTTTACAAATTCTAATGGGCAAGCTGTTAGGCCATAGCCTGATTATGAGTGTCACCATTGGCAGCGCTTTTAGTTTGACCGCATTATTATTGCTTGTATGTGGTGATTATGAGGTTGCTAAGACCTTAACTCAGTTTGGCCAATTTATAGTGAGCAGCATTTTGCTCGCCATCGCTTTTATTTTATTGGGTTATATCGTCAGTCTTAAATCAACAGAGAAAGCTAAAGCCGTTGCCAGTATTTTATTCGTTTGGTTTGTGTTCGTTCTCATTTATGACTTACTGTTATTAACAATATTAGTTGCAGATCTCGCCTTTTTTAATCAGTATATAATCAACCTCTTAATTGCACTTAATCCAACCGATCTCTATCGAGCGATAAATTTAATCGGTACAGATGTTAGCGGTGGAAGTTTAGCGATGATCTCTTCTGTTACATGGGGAAAGTTGGCGCTTTATGGCGTGATGTTGTTGTGGGTTGCAATGTTAGTGTTTATCGCTAACCAATTATTTAAACGCCGAGCTTTATAATGTGAAGGTAGGTTTTAGTAGTTTAAATAAATTAAGTGGTAAAGATGTGTCCTCGATATATCAGAACTGATATTACAGAACTGATATTCGATGATTGTTATTGAAGGCTTGATAATAAAGCTATGTTGAATAAAGCGTTTAAAGTGATTCAGCACAATTTAAATGTCTTCAACCGTTAAAATGTTAGATATGTGAGCATTAACACCCTGTTCTTCGATGGCTGATTTGATTTCAGGGTAAAGTCACGTTTTTAAAACCATTTTTTAGTAAACTTGCATTAAGTCGTATTAATGTTCGAGTTGCAGTGAATTGATTTGTAGAGGTTTCGGGTGCTAAAAGTTACTCCATATTTGGAGCTGGATGAAGAGGCTAAACAATTAGTCGATCATGCAAATAATAAAACCATAACTCTGACTGTATCGGAGTCGGCGGTTTTGCATCAATTAATACTCTCAATGAGTTCGGTATGCACTAAAGAAGATCTATTAGCGGCTGGTTGGCCCGATCGGGTTGTGGCTGCAACCTCGCTAACTCAATGCGTTAGTACCCTCAGAAAGAAGCTAGAAGCTTATCCCGAAGTCATGTTGCGCACCATAGCTGGCCGCGGGTATCAGCTTAATGTCTCAACGCGTTCTCACATCAAAATGCTGGCAGTGAATGACCCAGAATCGGTGCGCGCTGCCATTGTTGATGTGTCATTATTGGTCAAAATAAGCGGTATTATTATTGTCGCGCTGATCGCTTTGTCTGTTTGGTACTTCAGTGATTATCACGGCGTAGTAAAAGCTAAGAACAGTTGGGATGCAGAGAAAAATATTCAGTTAAATATTGGTGGCGTTAAGCAAGATGTTGCGCTTATCCATAAAGATAATGTCGCTCATCTGCACCCCTCTATGTGGCAAAAACATCTGGCCCCGGAATCGAACCACTTAAGTGATATCAGCAAGTTTAAAGGTTACGCTGTCACCGATGGTAACTACTATTCGATGGCGGCATGCCCCGAGGCAGATACCTATGGCTGTTCGGGTAAAGGTTTAATTAATATTACCGCGATTGACTTAACGCCAGCGGGTTTGAATATGAAAACCTTTACCGAGTTAACTCATATGATGGAACAGCGCATTCGTTATAATCGCGTCATCATCCCTCATGATGAGCCCGGCACCAGTGGCTTTATTGAGCATCATTATCACGCAGATGTGTATTTTCCTGTTCAAGGTAATATGTTGGTGCGCTCAGACATCAGTCTGTCACTTATCTATGATGATGAAAACACAGGTAAGTTTTATTCTGCGGCGTGCGTAACCGATGAAGAGTGTAAGACCACTCCGATAAAATATAAGATCAAAGGTGATTTTACTCAGTATCAGGAAAAAATTAATGACTTAGATGTGGATGTATTCCATGTCAAAGTGTCGCAAAAAGAGCTAATCAAGCCGGATCAAGTCAGCCCATCAGCGATGCACTTTTATCGTGAGATCCGTAAGCACGAGATCATCGATAGTGACCTGTATTTCTACCGCATATACAAAGATGCAGACACCGCTGTGTGGATAGTGCCTATTTTAGGTAACTTGGTCGCCTGGTTTGAATATGACAAGGTGAAGCTTTAATAGCTGTTAAAAGCAGGTCCTAGGATTAAGAGAAGGTTCTAGGAAAAGCAGGTTAGAGCTAAGACGGTATAAGCTAAGACGGAAAACAAAAGATAACGGTGTGCCTTCTTTTGATTGTATAGCAGGACGTAGTCCGCTCTAGCCGCGCAGCGTTCTAGAATCTAGAATCTAGAATCTAGGTTCTAGGTTCTAGGAAGAGCAGGTTCTAGCAAAAGCTAACAAGCGGAAAAGGCGGTGCTTTTGTCTTTTGCTGTTCCTAGTAGCCCGTCCTCGCAGCGAAGCGCCCTAGGATCTAGCCCCTTCTTTTTACCCTGTTTTGCCTTTTTTTGTATTGTTTGACCGAGTGCTAAACTCAGAACTTCCGCTTCTAGTCACTCCTTTACTCATCACTCTCTCCACTGATCGCAGATATTTCTGTTAGATCCTTCACAGATCTTAATGCTGCTTCAAGTATTATCGAAACGTTTCGATTATGCTCGCTGCATTGCTATCGAAACGTTTCGATGTTGTCGCCATAATCATTTAGGTTGATAGATGAACAAGCACGCTTTGCTCAATGCAGATATGAATTACCTTGCAGCCACGCTGGGGCATACCGATGAAGTGACTATTTGTGATGCCGGACTACCGATCCCAGCGGCAGTACAGCGCATAGATCTGGCTTTGACTCATGGGGTACCTAGCTTTATTGCCACCGTTAAGGTCTGGCTAGCGAGCTCGCAAATCGAGGGTGTGGTATTAGCGCAAGAGTTTGCCGATGTCAGCCCCGAGTGCCATCAAGCACTATTGGCTGAGATTGAGCTTGAGCAGCAAGCAACAGGGCGTGTTTTTTCGATTGAGTACATTAGCCATGAAGCGTTTAAGCAACGAACTCAACATAGTCGTGCGGTGATCCGCACCGGTGAGTGCACGCCTTATGCCAATGTGATTTTTAAAACTGGTGTTGTATTTTAAGCTTACCGGAGTCACGTTATGACCCAAGCAATATTACAGTTACAAGCGATAGAAAAGTCTTTTCCCGGGGTAAAGGCGCTCGATAAAGCTAGCTTAAATGTTTACCCTGGCCAAGTGATGGCATTGATGGGAGAAAACGGCGCGGGCAAATCGACATTAATGAAAGTGCTCACCGGGATCTACAACTTAGATGCTGGCCGTATTGTTTACCAAGGTAAGGCGCGCAGTTTCGATGGCCCGCGTGATTCACAGCAAGCTGGCATTAGCATTATCCATCAGGAGCTGAATTTACTACCTGAGCTCACCATTGCTGAAAACATCTTTTTGGGACGTGAAATCACCTCTAGTTTTGGCCGCATACTTTGGGATGAAATGAACTCCCGAGCAGCGGCACTACTAACACGCCTATCGGTAACCCATGCGCCGCAAACCTTGGTCGGTAAGCTGAGTTTAGGCGAGCAGCAGATGGTGGAAATAGCCAAAGCCATTTCGTTTAACTCAAAAGTCATCATCATGGATGAGCCTACCGACGCCCTCACCGACGTTGAAACTCAATCGCTGTTTAAAGTCATTAATGAGTTGCGTGACCAAGGCTGCGGTATCGTTTATATCTCTCACCGCATGCAAGAGATCTTTGCCATTTGTGATGCGGTAACCGTGCTTAGAGATGGCGGTTTTATTCATGAGTGTGCGATTAGCGACATTAACGAAGATCAACTCATTGAGCGCATGGTGGGCCGTAAGCTTGCCGACCAATATCCACGCATTGCGATTACTCATCAAGGCTGCAGATTGGCAGTAAATCAACTATCAGGCCCTGGGGTTGAAAACGTGAGCTTTAACCTTAACCAAGGAGAAATTTTAGGTTTTTCGGGGTTAATGGGTGCCGGGCGCACCGAACTGATGAAGATGATCTTTGGCGCAAGTGCTAAAACCCAGGGGCAGCTAACCCTGAATGGCTGTGATATTAAGATTAATAATCCGCAGCAAGCACTTGATGCCGGTATTGCTTATATTTCAGAAGACCGTAAAGGCGATGGCTTATTGCTAGACTTGTCGGTTAAAGAAAACATGTCTATTTGCGCATTAGCCAAGTTAAGTACTGGGCTACAACTGCGCCACAATGATGAAATGGCCGAAGTCGACCGTTTTATTGATGCCTTTAATATCAAAACACCTAGCCGTGATGCCCGTATTGGTAATTTGTCGGGTGGTAATCAGCAAAAAGTGTCAATCGCCAAAGGCTTAATGACTCTGCCGCAGGTGCTTATTTTAGATGAGCCAACTCGTGGTGTAGATGTGGGCGCGAAGAAAGAGATCTACGATCTTATCAACCGCTTCAAGGCGCAAGGTATGAGTATTATTTTAGTGTCATCGGATATGCCTGAGTTACTGGGGATGTCTGATCGTATTTTAGTGATGCACCAAGGCCAGATCAGTGGCGAATTTGATGCCGCGATAGCAGATCAAGAAACCATTCTTGCTTGCGCCGTTGGTAAAACATTAAACAAGGATATTGCATGAGCCAGTTAATTACAGTCCAGCCATTCTATAAGAGAATTAATAAAGAGTGGTTGATTGAGCAAAAATCGCTTATCGCCCTGTTTAGCCTAATTTTTGTGGTGTCGCTACTGAGCCCAAACTTTTTAACGGTAGATAACTTACTTAATATTTTACGCCAGACCTCGGTTAACGCGATTATTGCGGTAGGGATGACAATCGTTATTCTGACAGCGGGTATCGATTTGAGTGTCGGGTCGGTTTTAGCCTTAAGTGGCGCAATCGTGGCGACTTTAATCGGTATGGATGTGCCTGTGATGGTTGCTTTGCCTGTGGCATTAATCGCGGGCGCGGCGCTTGGGGCTATCAGCGGCATTATTGTTGCCAAAGGTAAGGTGCAAGCCTTTATCGCCACCTTGGTGACCATGACACTGCTACGCGGTGTGACTATGGTGTACACCGATGGTCGCCCTGTACCTACAGGTTTTACTGACACCGCCGATAGCTTTACCTGGCTAGGCACTGGCTATGTGCTGGGCATTCCTGTGCCGGTGTGGTTGATGGCGGTGGTGTTTGCTGGCGCTTGGTATTTGTTAAATCACACACGCTTTGGCCGTTATATTTACGCTGTGGGTGGTAATGAGTCAGCGGCGCGTTTATCAGGTATTGCGGTTGATAAGGTCAAGATCGCGGCCTATGCCATTTGTGGCTCAATGGCGGCGCTCGCTGGTATTATCGTGACCGCACGTTTATCTTCGGCGCAACCTACGGCAGGTATGGGTTACGAGCTTGATGCGATTGCCGCGGTAGTGTTAGGTGGCACGAGTTTGATGGGTGGTAAAGGGCGCATTATGGGCACCTTAATTGGGGCATTAATTATTGGCTTTTTGAACAACGCCTTAAACCTGCTCGATGTGTCGTCTTACTACCAGATGATCGCCAAAGCCAGCGTGATTTTGCTGGCGGTATTAATCGATACTAAGCAGAAGTCGAGATAGGCAAAGGTCTAGATAGGAAAAAGCGTAAGTATTGATAAGCTGTGCGCCCAGCGTGCTGCTTGTGTACATTCCCTGTATTAAAAAGGTTTACCATGAAGCGACTTGCTAATCAAAAAGTGTCAGTTCTGTTGTCAGTAGCATTGTTGTCAGCGAGTGCGCCTTTTAGCGCTAGTGCCCAGGATGCGATTGCTATCGTGCTGTCGACAATGAACAATCCATTCTTTGTCAGCATGAAAGATGGCGCCGAAGCTAAGGCAAAAGAGCTAGGTTATAAGCTGATTGCACTGGACTCGCAGAACGACCCAAGCAAAGAGCTCGCTAACGTTGAAGACTTAACCATGCGCGGCGTAAAAGCGATTTTGATTAATCCAACCGATGCGTTAGCTGTGACCAATGCTATCGGCACGGCTAATCGCGCTAACATTCCGGTGCTGACACTAGATAGAACAGCAGAGCGCGGTGATATCGTCAGCCATATTGCCTCTGATAATATTGCGGGTGGCGAATTAGCTGGGCAGTTTATTGCTGATACCCTCGGCGCTAATGCCAAGGTCATTCAGCTTGAGGGCATTGCGGGTACGTCAGCTGCCCGTGAGCGGGGTGAAGGTTTTAGCAATGCCATTAAGGCTCACGGCTTAAACCTGTTATCGAGTCAGCCCGCGGATTTTGACCGCTCAAAAGGCTTAAACGTGATGGAAAATATGTTAGCGGCAAACGGTGATGTGCAGGCGGTATTTGCTCAAAATGATGAAATGGCCTTAGGTGCATTACGCGCCATTGAAGCGGCAGGTAAAGATATCATGGTGATTGGTTTTGATGGCACCGACGAAGGCATTGCCGCGGTAAGACGAAACCAGTTATCGGCGACCATTGCTCAGCAGCCTGAGTTGCTCGGTGCTACGGCTATTGTGATGGCCGACAAGATCTTAAAAGGCAATCAGGTCGAAAAATCGATACCTGTTGCGTTAAAAATCATTACTGCAACACAGTAATTTATTCATAATTTGTCACACTAGTGTGCTGCGTTTTTGAGCTTGATTCAAGGCGCGTTTCACTCTGAGCCCAACATTAAAGAGGTTGGCAGCGACTCAGAGAACATCAAGGAATAGGTAAATGTCTCAGTTAATCGTTTTAGGCAGTGTCAATGCCGACCATGTACTTCAAGTCGCTTCTTTTCCGCGACCAGGAGAAACCTTGCATGGCTACAATTATCAAATTATCCCTGGTGGTAAAGGCGCTAACCAAGCGGTTGCTGCTGCGCGATTAGGTGCTGATACCGGATTTATCGCTTGTGTGGGTGATGACGGTTTTGGTAAAAATATCCGTCATAGTTTTGAGCAAGATGGCATGGATGTATCTGCTGTACACATGATGACAAATACCCCTACGGGTATTGCGATGATCCAGGTGAGCGACAGCGGTGAAAACAGCATCTGTATTGCGGCTGCGGCAAATGATGCGCTGACAGCAGAGATCGTTGAGCAACATAGCGGCCAAATAGCCGCTGCTGAATATCTACTAATGCAACTTGAAACCCCGCTAGCAGGTATTGAACTGGCGGCGAGCATCGCTAAAGCGCAACACACCAAGGTGATATTAAATCCCGCTCCAGCACGCAGCTTACCTGACTCGCTATTGTCGATGCTTGATATTATTACCCCAAATGAAACCGAAGCTGAGCTCCTAACTGGTATTAAGGTTGATGATGCTAACAGCGCTGCCAAGGCTGCCAACGTACTGCATGATAAAGGGATTGCGACTGTGATGATCACCTTAGGTGCAAAAGGCGTGTATCTAAGTGAGCAGGGTAAAGGTAAAATTATTGCTGGCTTTAAAGTACAAGTGACCGATACTACCGCTGCAGGCGACACCTTTAATGGTGCCTTTGTTACGGCAATACTTGAAGGTCAAACTATTGAGCAGGCGGTGGTGTTTGCTCACGGCGCTGCGGCGATTTCAGTGACCCGCTTTGGCGCACAAACATCGATTCCAAGCCGTGCTGAAGTTGAGCAGTTTTTAGCTACGCACTAATTTGTTATAAAAACAGTTAATAACATCGTTATTTAGATAGGAAGTTAACCCAGATGGCCACGATGAAAGATGTCGCTAAACTTGCGAGCGTTTCCACTTCAACAGTGAGCCATGTGATGAATGGTACCCGCTTTGTGAGTGAGGACATTGCTAAGCGGGTGCAAGATGCAGCGCAACAGCTCAATTATCACGGTCCTTCTGCGGTGGCTCGCAGCCTTAAGCAAAACTGCACTAAAACCATTGGCATGTTGGTGACGACCTCTACTAACCCGTTTTATGCTGAAGTGGTACGCAGTGTTGAGCAAGCCTGTTATCAGCAGGGTTACAACCTTATTTTGTGTAATACCGAGGGTGACGCCCAGCGCCTAAAGCGCTCCTTAACCACGTTAATTGAGCGCCGTGTCGATGGCCTAATTATGATGTGCGCTATGCTCGAGGGTGATGATGCACTGATTTATCGCCGCTTAGAAGCGTTACCTGTAGTGGTCATGGATTGGGGCCTGGTGGATTTTCCTTGCGATAAAATTCAGGGGCATTCTCGTCAAGGTGGCATATTGGCAACTCAGTATTTAATTGATAACGGCCACACTGAAATAGGCTGTATTACTGGCCCGCGTAACCGCCAGCAGGCTGACTTACGTTATCAGGGGTTTGTCGATGCCATGCAAGCGGCAAACTTACCGATTAATCCTAAATGGGTGGTCGAGGGCAACTTTGAAACCGAAGGTGGCAAGGCGGCGTTTGCCAAGCTGCAAGCGACGGGGGAATTGCCTAGCGCACTATTTGTGTGTAATGACATGATGGCCATTGGTGTATTGCATGAAGCCCAGCGGACAGGGGTGAAGATCCCTGAGCAGTTATCCGTTATCGGCTACGACAATATTCAATTGGCAAAATTTATGACGCCCGCGCTAACCAGTATTCATCAGTCTAAAGCACGTTTAGGCGCCGCGGCGGTGCATGCGTTAATCGCTAGATTACAAGACCCAAGCTTGCCACAGCAATTTATGGATATTGAGCCAAGAGTGACAGTGCGCGCTAGCGTGAGCCAAAGATAAAGCGTGGGTAAAAAGTAACAGCATAAATAAAAAGGCGAATGAATTAGCTTTCATTCGCCTTTGATCGTTTTTACTTAAGCGCTTTTATTTAAGCGCTTTACTGACAAGTTGGTACTGGGCTATGCCAGTGGTATTCGGTTTACTTAATAAACGCGAATGCGTCACCGTAAAGGTGATCTTCTTCAACGCCCATGGTACGGAACACTTCACGTGCTGCGCCAACCATGTCGAAACGACCCGCTATATAAATGTCGTAACCGCTTAGGCTGTCAAAGTCGTTTTTAATCTGCTCTAGCAGATTGGCTTCTTTACCTTTCCAGTCAGCATTGGCTTCTTCAATGACTGGAACAAAGTTGAGCCACGGATGCGCTTCATGCCACTGGCGAGCAATGGTCTCAAAGTACATGGCTTCCTGGTTACGGCAGCCCCAATAAAACGTGGTTTCAACTTCCTGGCCTAAAGCAATCTTTTGTTCAACGATACTCTTGATGTAAGAAAAACCCGTACCGCCAGCAATCAGTAAACGTGGGCGTTGACTGTCTGCACGTAGATGCGCGTCGCCGCCAGGCACTTCGATGTCAATGCTGTTACCTGTGGCTAAGCATTCTTTTAAACGCTCTACTACTTGCATAGGGTAGCTTTCGCTAACAGCTGCACCGATATGTAGCTCAATATGTTCAGCATCGGGTGCAGAGGCAATGGAGAATGGACGTTTGTCTTTCTCACCCATCACCACACAAAGGTATTGACCTGCTTTAAAATCAAATGGAGTACTAGGCTTTAAAATGACCTGATATACGGCATTATTAAACGGCGCTACTTTTTCAATCGTACAGCTAATAGTGTTCATCTTTATTCCTTGATGCGCCTCTCTTTGGAAGCTTATTCGATATAAATTTACGCGCCTGCAGAAGCTCTGCAGGCAATATAAAGTCTAGCTAATTGTGTGGCACAGTGATTACAGCGTCGGTGCATCATCGATACCGAGCTCATCCCAGATAGCATCTACTTTCTGCTTAACGGCTTCATCCATCACGATAGGAGTGCCCCATTCGCGGTCGGTTTCACCTTGCCACTTATTGGTTGCATCCATTCCCATTTTTGAGCCAAGACCCGCCACCGGAGAGGCAAAGTCGAGGTAATCAATTGGGGTGTTTTCAATCATAACCGTATCGCGCTTTGGATCCATGCGAGTGGTAATTGCCCAGATCACATCGTTCCAGTCACGGCAGTTTACATCTTCATCGACCACGACAATAAACTTGGTGTACATAAACTGACGTAGGAACGACCATGCTCCCATCATCACACGTTTGGCATGTCCTGGGTATTGCTTACGAATTGAGATCACCGCCATTCGATACGAACAGCCTTCTGGCGGCAGGTAAAAATCGATAATTTCAGGATACTGTTTACGTAAAATAGGCACGAAGACTTCGTTCAATGCCACACCTAGCATCGCTGGCTCATCTGGTGGACGGCCGGTATAGGTGCTGTGGTAAATCGCATCTTTTCTGTGGGTAATGTGCGTCACCGTAAACACTGGGAATGAGTCGGTCTCATTATAGTAACCTGTGTGATCGCCGTAAGGGCCTTCTTCTGCCATCTCATCGGGGTCTATATAACCTTCTAAGATGATTTCGCTGGTGGCTGGCACTTCTAAATCACAGCTTAGGGCTTTACACACTTCAGTTCGTTCACCGCGCAATAGTCCTGCGAAGGCATATTCGCTCATAGCGTCGGGCACGGGGGTAACAGCACCTAAAATGGTCACCGGATCGGCACCTAATGCAACCACGACTGGGTAACGCTCACCTGGGTGTTTTTCTTTAAAATCTTTAAAGTCTAATGCGCCGCCGCGATGGTCTAGCCAGCGCATGATTAACTTGTCTCTACCCAGTAATTGCTGGCGGTAAATACCAAGATTTTGGCGCTTTTGACGTGGGCCTTTGGTGATAGTGAGTCCCCAAGTCACTAGCGGCGCAACATCGCCTGGCCAGCAGTGCTGGATCGGTAACTTAGTTAAATCGACCTCTTCGCCGGTTTTAACCACTTGTTGGCAAGGCGGGTTACGCACGGTTTTAGGCGGCATGTTTAGCGCTTGCTTAAACATGGGGATCTTTGAAATGGCGTCTTTAAAGCCACGAGGAGGTTCTGGCTCTTTTAGAAATGCCAGCAGTTCACCTACATCGCGCAGCGCGAGCGGATCTTCTTTACCTAATGCCATGGCGACTCGTTTGGGCGTACCAAACAAGTTAACTAAAACGGGCATGTCGTTGCCGACTGGATTTTCAAACAACAGAGCCGGGCCTTTGGTGCGTAACACGCGATCGGCAATCTCTGTCATTTCCAAATGAGGATCAACGGGATGACTAATACGCTTAAGCTCACCATTGGCTTCTAAGTGGTCTATAAAGCTGCGTAAATCCTTAAAACTCATAGGGGAATTCTCATCGCTATAAACTGTGATATGGCGCGCACTATAGCACTATTCCAACGTGCGTTAAACGCTTGTTCGTCAATGCGTGGCCTCAATATATTTCAGGCTTTACTGATACAATTCCCTTTGTAGGTAAGTGCTTAGTCAGCGAGATTGGTTTAAGGCATATTTGAGCGTAAACTTAACTAAGTAATGCTACGTTTGTTGGCTTGTTACAACAGAGGAGGAGGGATGAAGGCACTTAAGTTTACAGCCTTGATTGGCTTATTTACTGGGTCGATAACTATCGCGATGGCAGATGGGGCGGTATCGATAACCCCTGTTGCTGCAAGGGCTGTGGTTTTGGCACCGGTGGCGGCATCACAAGTGTTGAGTAATGTTAGCGTTGGCCTTGGGTGGAGTAATGTTGATTACCGCGATCCTTGGCGCTGGAACGTGGGGGTATCTAACAGTTGGTACGGCTACCCTTATCGCAATGGTTATTACAGATCCGGTTGGCGTCCTGGTTATAACTGGGGAGTCGGCTCTCGCTGGCGCTACCCATACAGCTACAACAATCGCTATTACTCGCCTTATCGTTATGACAGGCAAACTTACCAAGCTCCAAAGCCAAAAGTCGTTAGGCCTCCAGAGCGAGTGACGACCAGCGTAAGTTATTCAACAGGGCTAAGTCGGTTACCGGATAATGCGCGGGTGATTCAAAAAGAGGGACGCACTGTGTATGAATGGCAAGGTGTGGAGTATGTGTTTGATTGGAACACCAATACCTATCAGAAGGTTAAGTAGTGTTGGCGGTTTTATTCTGCTTGCGGATCTTGTTACTCTGTTGCCACAAAAAGTGGCGGCAACATGGAAGCAAGCGCAATGAGTTGGATGCAATTTACCATTGAGTTAATCGACAAACTGATTTGGCCTACCGTGCTGGTATTTGCTGTGGTGAGTTTAAAGCGGCCGATATCGACCTTGATCCCTTTAGCCAAAAAACTGAAGTTTAAAGATTTAGAGGTGGAGTTTGGTCAAGGATTAAAAGCTGTGACTCAGCAAGCAGAAGGTGTATTTCCTGAGTTAAAGACCGATAAAAAGACGCGACTCATAGCCTCTGCGAATCACTTACCCAATTCAGCCATTATTGAAGCTTGGGAACAGGTGGACCTGGCCGCCGAGCTGCTGATTAAATCTCACTGCGATAACATTACCTTAGATAAGAATACTCGTTATAAACATATTGAGAATATCTTGATAAGCGAGCAGCTAATTAATACTAAACAAGGAAAGCTGTTTAGTGAATTACGCCAGTTACGTAATAAGGTTGCCCATGCGGTGAGCTATGAGGTGGGTAAAGCGGAAGCGATTCAATATATCGAACTATGTTTTAAGCTTATTGAGCATTTACACGGTTTAACCCCATCTGCTATTCGCAGCTGTAATGCCGGCATTCAAGAGGTCGCGAGTTAGGGTTGTCAGTATAGTATGTTGCTTGTTGAAAGCTAATCTGCAAAGCGCAAAGTCTACAAAGCCCAGTTAATCGTGCAGACTAACGGGGCTTTATTCGTGGCTTTTGGCTCGATTTAACGGCTCAAGTTGAGATTGTAACTCAATTTTTATTAGGGCTAATTCTTGGCTTTTAGGTACATGTCGTAGCGTTGAATGATAAACCCTAGATCTTGAAACTTTTTGTTGAACGTCATACCGAGCTTTTTGAGTACATTAATTGAGGCGTGATTTCTCTCAACGACATCGCCGACAATATAATCTAAATCCATATGGTTTTTAGCGTATTCAATACAGGCTTGGTTGGCTTCGGTGGCATAACCTTTACCCCAGTGCTCAGGCGCAAAGCGATAACCAATATCTGTCTCATCAATGCGGTAATCGTTTTTAAAGCCACAAAACCCAATGACGTTATTGGACTCTTTTAATACTACTGCCCAGCGAGCATAACCAAACTGCAGGTATTCGTTCAACCAAATGTCGCGGATGATGCGCTCTGCATCGGCAAGTGATTTAACAACGCCTGCATCGCCAGTATAGAGATTGACTCTCTCATCTGCGTTGAAGTCGTAGACGGCTTGTACGTCATCGAGGTTAAACTCTCTAATAATTAACCTTGGTGTTTCGGTAATGAGTTTGCTCATTGGCTTTCCTTGTCTAATCTTTTGCGGCAATCGCTATTACCACACTACTGCAGTGATCGCGTTCTCAGTCTCACCAATAATGGTTTTAACCACTTTATTACCAGCATCTAACAAGATCAATCTTGGAATGCCACTATTGGCAAACTGTGAGTAGATCGCTCTGTCAGTATCGGCGACTAAGGGGAAATTTAATTCATACTCATCTGCAAATTTATCGAGTGAGGCAGGTGTTTCTTCACGGCCAATGCCTATGATGTCGACATTTGGACTGAGATGAAGGTTAGAGTTAACAAGATGCTTCATAGTGCGTTGTGAGTCGTGGCACCAAGTTGCAAATAGAATTATCAGCTTATTGTTGTTTGATTCTGCAAGATCAATGGTATTGCCCTGAGTATCGACGAACTGTGTGACGGGAACATTTTCGCCCGCTTTTACATAGGTAAGGTATTCGGGTTGGCTTTCGGTTGTGGCGCAGCCTGTTATGGTTAGTATGAGTAAACTGGCAAAAAGTCGTTTAAGCGTTTTCATTAGCATCCATTCTTTTTAATTGGTTTCTTATAGTGGTTTTAGTGCGATTGAACATGCTGACTTGTTAATCTAACAGACGTGTAATCGAATGTATAAGCTTGGCTTGCAACAGCATGTGACTGAACATGCTCTATTTAGGGGCTAGCGAGTGATAGACGAGTAAAGCTTATAGCGCCTGCTTTTAATAATAAATCACTTATGTTTGTTGACAGCCGAACGAGGACACCCTATCGTGGAGGCTTACCTATTAAGCTGTTAGCTAACTCATTGATTAACAGTGACTACCAAGGATTTTTACGTGTTATTAACACCGATCGAGGCTTACTACTATCTATAGCCACAATGGCGTAGATAGAGGTTATAAACTCCCCCTCATGTTTTAAATCACTCCATTGTGGCAATTCCATCTTTCGGAAGCTGGCCACTATCTATGCCCGTTCCGAAGCCTTTCTCTTTAATTTGGAACACCATAAATGAATAACAGTAAAATCTTCGGCAGCATGCTAATTATTGCGGGTACCACTATTGGTGCTGGGATGTTGGCATTACCCCTCGCGGCGTCTGGGCTTGGCTTTGGCGTGGCCAGTATTATCATGCTATTGATTTGGTCTTTGATGACCTATACCGCCTTGCTCATGATTGAAGTGCATCAGTTTGCACCTGTCGATGCCACACTGCACACACTGGCGCACAAGCTATTGGGAAGAAAAGGGCAGGTGATTGCGAGCTTTGCAATGATGTTTCTTTTCTACGCGCTATGTGCTGCTTATATCGCTGGTGGCGGTGAGCAGATCCACAGTAAATTAACTCATTGGTTCGAATTAGAACTGCCCATGCAGGCTGGGGCGATTATCTTTACCTTGCTGATCGGTACTGTGGTGGCAATAGGGACTCGCTCGGTCGATATGATTAATCGAAGTCTGTTCTCACTTAAGCTCATCGCGTTAGTGGTGATGCTGTTTTTGCTACTGCCTCATGTTTCCGTCGAGAATCTAGTGGCTTTACCTGTGCATCAAGGGTTGGTGTTTGCTTCATTGCCTGTAATATTCACCTCTTTTGGCTTTCACGGCTCCATTCCATCAGTGGTGCGCTACTTAGGTAAAGATACTAAGGCACTGCGCTGGATCATTGTTGTGGGCTCGGCATTGCCACTAATGATATATGTGGTATGGATGCTAGCGAGCCAAGGCGTGTTACCTCAGCAAGAATTAATGACGAGCCAAAGCTTAAATGGCTTTATCGGCTCTTTGAGCCGGATGTTACACAATCCAATGATTGCTAATGCGGTATCAATCTTTGCCGATCTGGCATTGGCGACATCATTTCTTGGAGTGAGTTTAGGTTTATATGACTTTCTTGCAGATCTATTTAAACGTAGTGCTAAACCAAGTCATAGAGTGCAAGTGGGCTTAGTGACATTTCTACCGCCACTGGGTTTTGCATTGTTTTACCCACAAGGCTTTATCACCGCCTTGGGCTACGCAGCCTTCGCATTAGTTATTTTGGCGGTTTTTCTGCCAGTGGCTATGGTTACGGCGCAGCGTAAACAGGTGGGATTGGAAGGATATAGAGTTAAGGGGGGCAAGGCGGGATTAATCATTGCTACATTGGCGGGGGTATTAATTATTAGCGTACAACTAATGCAGATTTTTAATCAACTGCCAGCTGTTGGTTAGGTTTAACTAGAGCTGATGCATTGAGCTGCAACCAGATTTAAGTGAGTAATTGACTGAAAAATAGCTCATTAAGCTGTAATTTTCGATATCGGATGATTTTTTGGTCACTTGAATCAAATTGGGCTTTACATTAACGTCGAGGAGCCCTATTATCTGCGGCGTTCGGAGGGATGGCAGAGTGGTCGAATGCACCGGTCTTGAAAACCGGCATGGGTTTATAGCCCATCTAGGGTTCAAATCCCTATCCCTCCGCCACATTTAGATGAGGCCTCAGCAGAAATGTTGAGGCCTTTTCGCATTCTGATCTAAACAGGATTGAACCCCAAGGGTTCCTATTATTTAAATTGACTATCCCTCCGGCACATTCAAGACGAAATGCTCATCAGAAATGATGAGCCTTTTTTCGTTTAGCGCAATGATTTGATAGGGATTGGAACCCTAAGGGGTCCTGTTGTTTAAAGTCAGCTATCCCGGCGCCACATTTAGATGAGGCCTCAGCAGAAATGTTGAGGCCTTTTCGCATTCTGATCTAAACAGGATTGAACCCCAAG
>NZ_JBRIMD010000011.1:0-142771 GCF_052977325.1 Shewanella sp. 0m-6 | reverse complement strand
CCCAGAACAGTAAAACCAAGGCCTCAACGGTATGCCAAAAATAAAAATGCCGTTCACCTTAAGTGAACGGCATTACTAATATTTAGGGGCTTTTTTTTATATGAAATTTTTGATGGGTAAGTGTTTTAGTAAACAAGATTGACTAAACAAGAGATTAGTGGTTGTTTAGTCAATCATGGAATACTAATTTAATGTGTTTTGGCCTAGTCAGAGCAGCTTTATCGATAAGCAGAGGTTATTAGTAGTCTTTGAAAGTAGTGGGCTTTTTTCGATGAGGTACGAGAATAATGAGTGAAGCATAAAAAAGCCCCCCTTATTACTAAGGAGGGCCGCTTTGCGCTAACAAAACTTCAAGATAAATCTTGCATTAGAAAGCAGTGTTTATAGCTCTCTAGAAGTATAAAGTTCAACGAAAACACGCTGATAGCTAACAACTAGACGCTCGAATAATTTTGTCATAATGGTATCTCCACCAAGATTGATAATAATAAGCGGAGTAAGTCTTTACCGGGCTACATCACCGGGTTAATCAGACTGTCTCCTTAACTTGGTGCTCATTTTAGGCGAGGTCTAATTTTTGATCAAACGAGAAAAATTACACTTTGACATTATTAAAACTTATCCGAAAATGTAGGTCTTGAAATCAATTTCCGCAGGATTTTTTGTAAGGCGTTGTTTTAAATGGCTTTACTGTAGAAATTCAATTTTTGCATTACCTATTTGCACTATGATTACTGTTGCTGGGTTTGTTAAGGAATGGTGTTTTGCAAGGTTAGGTGTGAAATAACTGCTTATTAGCTAAAACTGTCTACTTTGTTCACTTTTGAATCGCTCCTATCATGAGTGTTTTATGCTGTCAACGGTCTTCATGGTGGAACTGTGTGCTTCACCTCAAAACCCGTTGAAACCGAATGCTTTGATTGATTTGAATCAATTTTGAATGGTATAAAAACACTGCGGATAACCTTATTTCGTATTGCAAGTGACTGATATTAACTAATTTGTTTATTCTTTATTTGCGTTTTCGAGAAGGAAGTCACAACGGCCATTAAAAATGTGATCGCAAGCGTGGGCTTGCTAGTGTTTTTGGCTTTAAAATACAAAATTTATGAATTAAACAACGAAGCGCGGTTGAAGTTGGGGTTTTGTAATAAAACCTAACTATTTTACTGCATTAATATTCCTATATAGGCAGTCACTCTCGTTGATGGGGATCTAACGAAAGTGATTTGACGCACCACCTAAGGAGTCACAAATGATTTTAGAAGAGGTTGTTGAGCTGTCGCGTTTTCAGTTTGCGATGACAGCCATGTATCACTTCCTATTTGTTCCCTTGACCTTGGGGTTAGCATTCTTGCTAGCCATTATGGAATCACTTTATGTGATGACCAATAAGCAAATCTATAAAGATATGACCAAGTTCTGGGGTAAGTTATTCGGTATCAACTTTGCACTTGGCGTTGCAACTGGTTTGGCGATGGAGTTCCAGTTCGGAACTAACTGGTCATACTATTCGCACTACGTCGGTGACATCTTTGGTGCTCCACTTGCTATCGAAGGCCTAATGGCGTTCTTCCTAGAGTCTACCTTAGTCGGTATGTTCTTCTTCGGTTGGGATCGTTTCAGTAAACGCCAACATTTGGCGGTAACCTGGTTAGTTGCGCTAGGTTCTAACATGTCAGCATTGTGGATCTTAGTGGCTAACGGCTGGATGCAAAACCCAGTGGGTAGCACATTCAACTACGAAACCATGCGTATGGAAATGACCAGCTGGGGCGAAGTACTCTTTAACCCAGTTGCGCAGGTGAAGTTTGTTCACACTGTAGCGTCAGGTTATGTTGCCGGTGCGATGTTCGTTCTAGCAATCAGTGCTTACTACATCTTGAAGAAGCGTGACTTACCATTTGCACGTCGCTCGTTTGCGATTGCTGCAAGTTTCGGTATGGCATCTATCTTGTCTGTAATCGTTCTTGGTGACGAGTCAGGCTACAAGGTGGGTGAAGTACAACGTGTTAAGTTAGCAGCAATTGAAGCTGAGTGGCACACTGAGCCTGCTCCAGCAGCCTTTACTGCAGTAGGTTTCCCTAATCAGGAAACCCAGCACACTGATTACGCAATCAAAATTCCTTATGCTATGGGTATCATTGCCACTCGTTCACTTGATGAGCAAGTAACGGGTATCAAGGACTTAATTGCAGAGCATGAAGTGCGTATTCGTAACGGTATGGTTGCATACGGTCTGCTTGAGCAATTGCGTAACGGTAATGAAACGCCTGAAGTTAGAGCGGCATTTGAAGACGCTAAAGTTGACCTAGGTTATGGCTTACTACTGAAGCGTTACACTGACAAAGTGACTGACGCAACAGAAGAGCAAATCAAAGCCGCGGCTAATGACTCGATTCCAAACGTAGCACCTATGTTCTGGTCTTTCCGTGTCATGGTTGGTGCCGGTATGGTGATGTTATTAGTGTTTGCTGCTGCATTTTGGCAGAGCACGCGTCATCAAATCGAAGAGAAGAAATGGGTTCTTAAAGCGGCACTTTACAGCTTACCACTACCGTGGATTGCGATTGAGTGTGGTTGGTTTGTGGCTGAGTACGGCCGTCAACCTTGGACGATTTCTGAAGTACTGCCGACATTTATGTCAGCCTCTAGCTTGTCTGTAGGCGATTTAATGTTCAGTATTATTTCTATCACGCTATTTTATTCAATCTTACTAGTGATTGAGCTTTATCTAATGATTAAGTTCGCGCGTATTGGCCCAAGCTGTTTGAAGACGGGTCGCTATCACTTTGAAAAGCTTGATGCCTAAACTGGAGATCTGATTATGTTTGATTATGAAATGTTAAGATTTATCTGGTGGGCACTGATTGGTGTGCTTTTCATCGGATTCGCTGTCACAGATGGCTTCGATATGGGTGTGGGTGCCTTATTACCGATTATCGGTAAAGACGACACTGATCGCCGTATCATGATTAACTCTATTGCACCGCATTGGGATGGTAACCAAGTTTGGTTGATCACCGCGGGTGGTGCATTGTTCGCAGCTTGGCCTATGGTCTACGGCGTGTCTTTCTCAGGTTTCTACGTGGCAATGATGTTAACACTGTTTGCATTATTCCTACGCCCTGTAGGTTTTGACTACCGTTCAAAGATTGAAGATCCAAGATGGCGTAAGTCTTGGGACTGGGCACTGTTTGTGGGTGGTTTTGTTCCGCCACTAATCATCGGTGTTGCGTTTGGTAACTTGCTACAAGGTGTTCCGTTTAACTTTGACGAATACTTGCGTGCGACATACCACGGCGGTTTCTTCGGTTTACTAAATGGCTTTGGTATTCTAGCTGGCCTAGTGAGCGTGAGCATGTTTATGCTACAGGGCTCAACCTGGCTACAAATGAAGACAGAAGGCGAGCTACGCGAACGCGCTGCTAAGATGTCGCAGTTGCTATCTGTAGCACTATTCGTATTCTTCGGCGCTGCGGGTGTGTGGTTAGTGAATGGTATTGACGGTTACGTGATTACTTCAGCTATCGACACGTATGGCGTTTCTGACCCAACCCTTAAAACAGTTGCTGTTGAAGCAGGCGCTTGGTTAGTGAACTACGATAAGTATCCACTGACTATGGCGTTCCCAGTGATTGGCCTACTTATGCCTATTTTAGTATTGCTATGTAGCCGCATTAACCGTTCAGGTTTTGCGTTCTTCTTTAGCTCAGTAGGTATTGCAGCGGTTATTCTAACGTGTGGCGCAGCAATGTTCCCATTCGTTATGCCATCTTCACTAGAGCCAAACGTCAGTTTGACTATGTGGGATTCGACAGCGAGTGAGATGTCACTAACCGTGATGACATGGGCTGCAATCATCTTTGTACCGATTGTACTTAGCTACACTGTTTGGACTTACTTGAAGATGTTTGGTCGTTTATCTCGCGACTTCATCGAAAAGAACAAGACCTCACTTTACTAATAGGAGCCTAGATTATGTGGTATTTTGCTTGGATTTTAGGCGTATTGTTAGCCTGTTCTTTCGGTATTATCAATGCTCTATGGCTTGAAACGACTGAGAATATGGACCGTGACGCTGAAAAAGAAGATTAATCTTTAAACAGTTGAATGGTTAAGTATGAGCCCCGCTAATGCGGGGCTTTTTGTTTTTAAAGAAGGTAGAAACAGGTGCTAGGGAAAGCAGGTTCTAGGAGCTAGGAAAAGCTGAGACGGTGAAAGCTGAGACGGTGAAAGCAAAGACGATGAAAGCAAAGACGATGAAAGCGGAGCGGCCTGCGGCCTTACGGTTGACGGAACGTTCGCTGGCTCACTTACGGAAAGCTAAGATGATACGAGCTAAGATAATACTAGCTAAGATGATGTAAGCTAAAACGGTATAAGCTGGGTAGGCAAGGAGTAAAGCCTAACTCTTGTTTATTGTAGGTTGAGCCTCAGCCCATCAATCTTTTAAGGGTAAGCTGAGATGGTAAAGCAAAGACAATATAAGCTGAGACGGCAAAAGAAGGTGCTAAGAAAGGCTGGTACAGGCTAAGGGAAAGTAAAGGATTACTAGGCTTCAGCCGAAGCCTAGTGGCAGAACATGTCAATGAGTCAATTATTATAGCTCGGCGCGATAGATAAACAGCGAGGTGTCCATTACCATTTCTGATACGGGGGTGTCATTAAACTGCTCAGTTTTTTGGTCGACAATTTGATAGATTTTATCGCCTATTTTGTCTAGCTCTTTGACGCTATAACAATTTTTAGAGGTGCGTAGATCGCAGCCTTTGACCATCAGATCAGTAGTGAAATACGTTGCGTAAACTGCAATTTCATTAACCTTATCATTTTTAGTATGCAGCACTTTTATTTCAGCGACACCATCAATGGTTTCGTCGGTCATCAAGCGGTTTACTGCGCGTTGATACTCTTGCTTATAGGTCGCCGAGTCTTTGCTGACAAACAGATAAGACTCAAAGCCAAACTCTTCCAGTTTATGACCAAGATCTGTGGCAAAGGTTTTACCTACTTCAAAAAGAAAACCATTTGCGGCGGGGCTATCTTCATAGGTGGTATTGAGTCCTTCACCGGCAATGATCAGTAATTTCTTACCCTGGACCGAATTAATTTGCGGACTGGCACAGCCGGCCATAATCAAGATGAAACAAACGATGAAAAAGTTGCGTAACATATAGGTACTCAATATGAATGGTCGTTGTGTTGTATAACAGTATTGTGAAACAACACTGTTATACATGAATGTGGCCGGATTATAGAACGCTGTTAGTTAAAAAATCTAGCAGTTAATCAGTTAAATATATTTAAAATCATAGCTATAGCATGTGTCTTCGGCTTGTTTGAACAAAGAAAAAGGCAGCTCTCTTGGCTGCCTTTGTGACTTCATTGATGAGTCATTGTGCTCTTGGCTGAAACATTACGCCTTAAACACGCTGATCTTAGTATTAATCTCATTGGCAATAGAAGCTAAGCTTTCAGCTGAATCGACACTGTCTCCAGCGCGTTGTTCGCCGTCTCTAGCAAGTTCGGTAATTTGATGTAGATTGCGAGTGATCTCTTCGGCTACAGCACTTTGTTGCTCTGTCGCACTGGCAATACTACTGGCTGTTGTGGCGAGTTCTGCAATGCTGCTGTTGATCTCTATAAGCTGTACAATCGCTTCATTACCTTGAGCGGCAGAGGCATCACCAAGCTCATTACTTTGGTTCATCTGCCCAGCAGTCAGTTTCACTTGAGACTGCAGCTGAGTAATGGTTTTTCCAATCTCGGCTATAGACGTTTGAGTTCGCTGCGCTAGGGTGCGCACTTCATCGGCGACGACGGCAAAACCTCGACCTTGCTCACCCGCTCTCGCCGCTTCAATGGCTGCATTTAGTGCAAGCAGGTTGGTCTGCTCGGCAATGCTGTTAATGACTTCGGTAACTTGGCTGATTGCTTGACTCTCTTTATTGACCACTTCGACACTATTGTGGCTATCAGTCAGTTGATTACTTAGGCTTTGTAGGCCATTAACTAAGTCATTAAGAAGGGCTTGCCCACCTTTGGCTGCATCATCGACTCGCTGGCTCATGCTCGCACCTTCATTTGCATGGTTAGCAACATCGCGTACAGAGGCTGACATCTCTTCGATGGCTGTGGCGATTTGGTCTGTTTGTGCCATTAAGGATTGTGCTTCTTCACCATTTAAACGAGCGGTCTCTTGAGTGTGGTTAGAATGTGTTTGCAGTGCGGTGACCGACTGCTGCAAAGCTAATATAAGTTCCCTGAGATTCGTCGCCATCTTAGCGGTACTGTTAGTGATTAAATCTACCTCATTTTTGCTGTTAGCCTCGCTAGCTGCAAAGTGTTGGGACAGATCGCCCGAACCCAGCTTTTCAAGCTGATTTTGTAATGTTCCAAGTGGTTTGAGAGCTCGAACCAGAACCAAAGACAACAGCAAGGTAATGACCATCATGCCGATTAACGACACGCCCATATTAATGTTGAGTAAGGTAACACTTTCTTCGTTAAGCTCTGCGCCATCCACTTGCCCAATCAGCGACCAGTTCCAGCCTGGGATATCGATGGTATAGGCATAAGCGGTTTCTCCCTTACTATTGGTATATTCCCACGAGCCAAGGTGAGTTAGAGCTTGCTCTAGGGTTATCCCATCAAGGATGTCAGTGTTGACTTTGCTACCAGCAGAGTGCTTTGGATGAGCGACTATGGTGTGGTCTAATTTACGTACTAACAAATAGTGGCCAGACTCTTCTAACTGGAGCTTATTAATCGCACCGCGTAATTGTGCTAATGAACCACTGATATCGAAGCCTATGTATAAAATGCCGATTACGCTGCCACTACTATCTTTAATTGGGCGGTAGATAGTCATGTAGTCTTTACCAAACAGCTGAGCATAACCTTCATAGTCATTGCCCTTTAACATGGCATTATAAGCAGGATGCTGTTTATCAAGGTAGGTCGCTAATGCCCGTTTACCATCAGACTTTTTTAACGAAGTCGAGATGCGGATAAAGTTATCACCTTCGCGAACAAATACGGTTGCGTTGCCGCCAGTTAAGTTAGAGTAGCGGTCGACTTTACTCTTAGAGGCGTTAATTTGCTCCCTTTCATGCCTGAGCGCTGGCGTTTCAACTCCCATGACTCGGACCGTTTTATCTGGTTTATGGAAGTTACCAGGATACATGGCGCGAAACACGTCAGCATTACGCTTGGCGAGCGATAATAGACTTTCGTATTGCAGCTCGATTAAATCTGCAGTGCCTTTGGTTTGAGCCTGCATCGCGCTAATGCCCTTATCTCTTAACACATCTGATGCGGTTAAATAGGAAACGCAGCCAAGAAAGCCAAAAATGAGTACGGTGAGTAATAAAGCAAGCATGCCAATTTGCTTAGCAATCGGCCAATTCTTATAGTTCATACAGTTTCAATTTTTGCTGAGGGTTAAGTCAATGTAATTGAATTCTTTTTAAAAAGAATTGATGCAGGTCTATAAGTTAACCATTGATAACAAATTGGCTAAAGATATCTTTACAGTAAGCAGGATGTGAAATAACTGCGATCGCTAGCTAAGCGTTAAGCTAACGACGATAATGTCTACTGGTTGCATAATAATGAATACATAATAAGGAGAGAAATATGTTGGGTGAAAACCACTTGCTGACCCACGAGTTTCCAGAATACTTGTCAGCGATTATTGAGCTTAAGAGCCGCAATAAAGCATTTTGCGTGTTAGCGAAACGATATCATCAACTCGATCATCAAATTCGTGGTTTTGAAGAAAATGAAGTGCCGACCAGTGATGCGCACTTTATGGCGTTAAAGGCGGAGCGGGTGGCACTTAAGGATCAAATCTATCAGATATTAGTCGCACACTCCAAATTAGCTTAATTGTGCACTTAGCTCTAATGATTAGCTTTGATGATTAGCTTTGATGATTAGCTTTGATGTGTATTAGATTAACTTAGCTTTGATGTTCAACTGCTGTGCTCCCACAGCGACTTCTTATTACACGGCTATATGTTATAGCCGTTAAATCGTGTTTGAATAGTGTTGAAATCTCTTTTTAATCTCACTTGAATACTCATAGCATCAGTCTGAATGCCCTTGAATGAGTCGTTCTTGCAGTACTCTTCTTAATATAACCACTCCCATTACTTATGTGAGTAAGGGAGTGATGCTCAATACCGAGGAACAAACCGTTAACGACTGACTTCGCCACTTGCTAGCGGGGCATTTGGGCTTAGCTGTTTAACTTTCTTAGGCCGCATAATCAAGTAATACATTGTTGGCACCCATACTAATGAAAGTAAGGTCGTCAGTAAGGTTCCGCCAGCTATCGCAATGGCAAAGG
The DNA here is from genome assembly GCF_052977325.1 of Shewanella sp. 0m-6. NCBI lineage: Bacteria > Pseudomonadati > Pseudomonadota > Gammaproteobacteria > Alteromonadales > Shewanellaceae > Shewanella > Shewanella sp. 0m-6. The sequence continues at coordinate 134,415 of NZ_JBRIMD010000011.1, read as the reverse complement.
GCGGCCAAAAACCGCCTCCTGCAATGATTAACGGCAGGAATCCACCAATGGTTGTAATGGTCGTTGAACCGATATGGCGGCCACAGCTGGAGACAAGTTCGACAATCAAGTGGGTATCGCCATTTCGCGTGGCTGGCACCTCTTCAAGCTCGGCTAAAATGACGATAGCCGCATTAATCGCAAGCCCCATTAAACCTAATAAACCGATAATCACTGTAAAGCCAAACGGATAACCAAATGTATATACCGCGAGTAGGCCTAAGCCTGCAGACTGAATGGCGCTAAATAAAATGATCCCAGTGAGTCTAAACGAGTTGAACGACAATACTACCGTGGCCAACAGCAGAGTGATCACAAGGACCAGATTAGACATTAAGTTGCCTACCGCCTCATTACGTTTAGCACTTTCACCACCGAGCTCTAGGCGGTAGCCACTAGGCAGCTCAATCGCGTCGAGTTTAGCATTCACATTATCCACTACAGTTTGTGGTAACACGCCAGCTGTAATGTAAGCTTCAATCACGTTGACTCGCTGGCCATCACGTCTAGGGATCGCGCCGCGGCTCACCTCAATTTGACTGCTTGAAATCGCCGATAACGGGATACCAGTACCTTGACCCGACACTAGCGTGATAGCCGACAGTTTGGTTTGTTGCTCGCGGGTGCTGTCACCCAATCTAACGCGCACCGGCAGGGATTCAGTTTGCTCCAAAATACTGCCGCCTTTAATACCAGTGGTGGCCATTTCTATCTGTTTAGCGATATCGGTTAATGACAGACCGCTGATTAAGCTGGCGTCTTCATTGATCTGGAACCAGACTTTGGGCGCCCCAGCACTTAGGGTGGCACGGGTATGGATAACATCTTGAGTATCCGATAACGCTTTGCGAACTTGCTCGCCAAGTAGCTTAAGCTGGTCAAGATTGGGGCCAAAAATACGCACCTCTACAGGGGCATTAAATGGTGGACCTTGCTCGAGCTTACGCACAATAATTTGTGCGCCTGGATACTGTTTATCGAGTGAAATTTGCAGCTGAGGGATCAACTGATTTGCGGTAGCAAAATCTCGGGCTTTTACCATAGCCTGGGCATAATTACTCGCCCCTTGCTGGCGCTGTAATAGGTTGTAATAGAAAGAGGGCACATTGCCGCCGACGACCCAATCAATTCGAGTTATGCCATCCGTTTGGCGTAAGTTAGCATCGATTTTTGCCACTTGCGCTCGGGTATTGCTAATACTGGCTTGCGGAGCGAGATAGACTTCAATTTGAAACATATCTCTGTCAGATGGCGGAAAAAATTGCTCGGTCATCTTGCCAGCGGCAATAAAGCCCATCACGGGTAATACGCCGATGACCACAGCTGCTAGCAAAGGGCGTGATAACGCAAGCGTCAATGTTTGCCTAAAGGCATTGCTCATAAAGGGTAAGTTAATACCGTGGTGATACCAGTGAGTGCCTTTGCCATCAGCGCCAAAGCGGCCGGCAAGGCCTGCAATAATCGTATGCGAGATAATAAAAGAGCCGAGTAAGGCAAACATGACCGAGATAGCAATGCCGCCAACAAACTCACCGGCAGCGCCAGGCATTAACACAATTGGCGCAAAGGCGAGCATGGTGGTAATGGTTGAGCCAGCTAAAGGTAACCATAGGTGCTGCAAGGTTTCTTTCACGGCACTGAGACTATCCATGCCTTTTTGGCGGCGCTGAGAGATGGCATCAACAATCACAATGGCGTTATCGACCATAATACCCAGTGCGACCACAAGACCTGTGACCGACATTTGGTGGATTGGTAGGCCAATATATTTCATACAGGCTAAGGTGAAAAGCGCGGTGAGAGGCAATGACAATGCGACTATAAGGGCATTTCTCAGTCCGAGTGTCAGCATCAACACCACTAAGATAATCACAAAGCCTAATAATAAGCTGCCCACTAAATCGCTTAGTCTATCTGTGGTGTAACCTTCTTGGTCAAATAGCCATTCAATCTCGATATTGGCAGGAATACTGCTTTGTAACTCATTAACTGACAGCCTAACTTGTTCAAGCCAAAGGTCGACACGGGTGTTACTGAGCATTCTTGCGGCGACCATCACGCCTTGTTGTTGATCAATGAGTGCAATACTGTTGGCGGGTTCTTTGGGTTGACGACTAATGTGTGCAATGTCACCTAAACGGATTATCTGCCCATTCTCGGTAACTTTTAACGGCACTTGGCCGATGCGTGCAATCGAGTCAAGTTCACCGGAGACTTCGATGAGCGCACGAAAGTTGTCGTTATTGATCTCACCTGCAGATACCTTAGCATCGGCAAGTTGTAAAATTTGTGCGATAGACTGCGCTGATAGGGCTAACTGGTTAACTTTATTACCGTCCAGCTGGACCCAGATCTCTTCAGTTGGTTGGCCATAGATGTTAACAAAATCGGTGCCACTGAGTAGCCGTAGCTGACTTTGCAATTCTTTAGCGTAGCGGTTAAGCATATCGGTACGCACTTCGCCGCCACCGCGCCAAACGATACCGAGTATAGCGGTATTAGCGTAACCGAGTTGGTCGTCAAGAGTGGGATTTTGTGCTGACGCGGGCAGCAGGCCTTTGGCATCGGCGATTAAATCTCGTGCTCTGGACCATACGGGCGCGGTTTCAATCACACTGTCTTTTAATTCAAGTTGGATGACAGAGATCCCGGGTCTTGATGTGGACTGCACCAGCTTTAACTCTTCAAGCCGTCTCAGCTCACTTTCAAGTTCCTCGGTAACTAATGCTTCAACTCGCTCGGCAGAGGCGCCAGGATAATGAGTGATCACCGATGCAAAGCGGTTGGTGATCTCAGGATCTTCCATACGTGGCAGGCTAGATATTGCGCCAAAGCCTGCGACAATCAGCAGGGCTATGATCAGACTGATTAGGCGTCCATTTTCAACTAATGACTTAACCATCTGCGTTACCTCGTCACGAGCTGAGTTTGGCGAGTGACCAATTGACCCGCGACCAGTTTATGTAACCCTTGTGAGACGTATTGTTCATTAGGGCTAACCGCGCCATTGATAAAGGCTTTATCTTTAGCGGTATAGATGATCTCAACATCCCGACGTTCGATGCTAAACAGTGGTTCATCAGTTTGAGTCAGGACATAAATATTCCATAATCCGCGCACACCATCGGTTAATGCACTTATCGGCACCCAATAGCCTTGATTGATGATGGTTTTATCGTAGTTTAAGTAACTTAGCTCACCGTTAATAACATTAGCGTCAGCGGGCAGAGTCAGCCTCACTTCAACTGTGCGAGTCACTGGGTTTAGCTCGGCACCAATACCAGCAATGCTTGCAGGGTAGTGTTGCTGCCTGACTCTTAAGTCGACACCTTGACCTGCCACCAAGTTATTGGCTATTTCGACTGGCACCCCTACATACGCCTGAACATTATTTTGCTCTATGATGGTGAAAACTGGGCTGCCGACACCGATGACCTCACCTAAGTTATGGCTTCGCTTGCTAATAACGCCATCAAAGGGGGCGAGTAAGTCTGACTTTTCAATTTTTAATTGGTTAGCAAGTAATGACGCATGTAAGCGGTTTTTGGCTGCCAGTAAACTGCTCAGTTGGCCTTTGAGTTCATCAAGCTGCTGCTCTGATACATAGCCTTGTTGTTGCAAGCCTAGGCTTCTGTCTAATGTGGCCTTAGCTAAGTCTACGTCAGCTTTGTTTTGCGAGAGACTTGCATCTAACTCATTTTTTTCAGCCATTAACAGGCGAGTATCGAGTTTTGCCAGTAGCTGGCCTTGTTTGACTCTGTCACCACTATCAACGGCTAAGGTATTAATTTTCCCCGCCAGTTCAAAACCTATACCAGTGGTGTTACCAGCACGAATGGTACCTGAAAATTCTTGAACAAATTCATAGCCCTCACTGAGATTTAACACCTCTGCATTAACAGACTGATAACTTGGCGTAGCAGCTTGCTCGACCGATGAGTCCTGGCATGCTGGCAATAGAGTGACTACAACTAAGCTAAGTAGCAGCTTACGACGAGTTATAACTCTTTTGATATTCATTACTTTCAGCCTGTATTGGTAACGCAATTTCGTGCATTAGGTTAAAAATTGGTTAAACTAGACTGCCTAGTCTAGTGATTCAAAACTAGACTGTCCAGTCCATTTGCGTACTAAATGGACTGGGTAGTCCATCTTATGCTTAAATAGCACGAGTGATTTACCAACAAGGCCTACCGCAGGAGTGAAGCCCTTTATGAATTCACCAGTATTGAGTCGAAGTGAGCAAAAGCGTGAGCAGATCTTGCAGGCTGCAAAAGATCTCTTTTGCGAGCAGGGTTTTCCCAATACCAGCATGGATGAAGTGGCTAAGTTAGCGGGGGTCTCGAAACAAACGGTGTACTCTCATTTTGGCTGTAAAGACGATCTCTTCGTTGCATCGATTGAGTCTAAGTGCCTAGTACATGGGGTCAATCAAGAGTTGTTGTCAGATCCATCAACGCCAGAGGCCAGCTTATCTTTGTTTGCCAAACACTTTGGCGAGGTGATAACCAGCCCCGAAGCTGTCACCGTTTTTAAAGCTTGCGTGTCACAAGCTGACTCGCACCCAGAGATCTCACAGTTATTCTATAGCGCGGGGCCTAAGCATATTTTAGGTTTATTGCGAGACTATTTAACACGGGTTTCTACACTTGGTGTGTATGAGTTCAATCATCCTCAGCATTGCGCGGTGCGCCTTTGTTTGATGATTTTTGGTGAGGTACGTATGAGACTTGATCTTGGCTTAGACGTGAGTGATTTACTTGCCGAACGTGAGCAGTACATTAACGAGACGGTAGAGATGTTCTTAAGGGCTTATAAAGTCAGTTAAGGATAAATAACAAGGCGCTTTAGCTCTTTGTTATTAGGGTCGTTCCGCTTTAGTAATAACCGAGCCATTGCGATGAGTGCTCGTGATGAACTAATGCTATGAACGAATGCTATAAACGATTAATTAGATACAAAATGATCCTGTAGCTAAGCTTTATCGTAAGGTAGAGTTGCAATGAACTAGTGTTATTACATGTTGCCTGAATAATGATTAGCTAATGGAGTTAGCAATATGAAAAAGCCTCTGGCAGTGAGCGTACTTGCCTTATCAACATTGATTGTGTCCCCAACAGTATTAGCTAAAGAGAACGGGAAACCATCATCTTATCGACCGAGCCCTTTTACATTAAGTGCTTCAAGGATAACAACGGGCACAGCATCTGTTGGTGATGACGGTAATGAGTTACAGCGTGACCAGTGGATGTTTGATTTTAAAGCTAATATGCGCCTCAGTAAGCAGTGGTCGATAGGTGCGGGTGTTGGTTATGATAATTTAGATTATGATTGGCGCTCGGCACGTCTAAAAGATAGCACTCAAACCTGGGATAAGATTGAACGTTACAAAGCGAGTTTATCTCTCTCTTATCGTCCCAACAAAAACTGGATGTTCATGCTTGCGCCAAAGTTGCAATATGCATATGCCGACAGCGCATCATCGAGTAATGCACAAAGTTATGGTGCCGTGTTATCCGGTATGTATCGTTTTGACTCGGGAAATGTATTAGGTATTGGGGTCGCGTATCTGAATGATATTGATGAAGTTAGAACCGTACCGTTTATTGCAGTTAACTGGCAGATCACTGAAAACTTGAAACTCGGAAATCCATTCTCAGCAGGTTTTAGTGGACCGGCAGGCTTAGAGCTTAGCTATCAGCTGGCATCTGATTGGAACGTCGGCCTTGGGGCATCTAAACGCACTAATCGTTTCTTAATTGCCGATAAACAAAATACTGCAGAAATTGACGAGTGGGTAAGCTTTGCAAGAGTCGGCTGGGATATCTCGCGCTCTGTAAGCGTTAATGCCTATGCGGGGTATTTCTTTAATGGTGAGTTAGAGCTCAATCCGCAAAACAGTGTTGAGGATATCGACAACCAAGGCGCAGCCGCCCTGGATGTCACATTTAAGTTTTAACTATTTATCGTCTACAAGTGGCTGCTATTGGCCCAGCATGGCTTCTTTCAAGCTGTTCTGGGCAGGCTCTTTACCTAACCAGATCTTTAGCAATGCCTGACGAAAGTCTTCACCCGCAATGGTTGCTTGAGCTTGACCATTTTTGTACGCGGTGACGCCGGTAGCTTTATCGGCTAATAAGGTAAATTGGTCACCTTCAACAATTTCAGCGCTAAACAGCCCCATAAATTGCTCGATTTGAGCGGCTATTGGCGTGGTATTGCCGTCAGTTGCATCAGAAAAACCTTCGGTGATGGCATCTTTCATCTTATCGGCGGTGATCATACCCGAAGTGATATTAAGACGAACGGCAGCGCTTGGCGCATCAAGTACCGCTTGGGCAGAGTCGAGGGCTGTTGGCACATATAAGCTACCAACATACAAGTCGATAAAGAACTTACTGCGCACACCTGCGCCATTGAGCACCAATGTTTGGCTGGCGATATTGATTGAGCCATCTAACTGAACGCCAGAAACCTCTTTAGCCTGCAATGACGATGAAACCAACACACTGGTTGCTAATAATAGGGTCGAAATGAACTTCATAATAACCTCGAAATGGTAGGTAACGGCCGGCAATTAGCCACGAGAACCTAACTGGAACTGACCATTTTGGTGAAATAGTGCTGTCTGCTTTTGCTTTGCAGAGATCAGCAGTGGACCATCATCAAAGAACAGGAAAGACTTCCAGTTACGCACAAATACATCCCAGCGAGTTTCAATCACTTGGTACTTGTCGTAACAGAAATATACGGGGGTGTCGTCAGCCCAATCAAAATGCTCGCTAAAACCTTCAGGTAAAGCAGGATCTTCACTATCCCAAGCACTTTGCCAGTGTTCGGTTAACACCCAAGCAGTGTCTTTAGCTGCCCAGTCACCTTTAGTGAACTGTTCTGTGCGGCTACTTTTGTTGCTTATCCACTTATTCCAAACTTCCATTGATGACTTCTGATCAAGCGGCAAAATAAGCGCCTTGTCTTCATCGGTAACAGGAAGGTCTTTATGATTAAAAATCCATTTACGTTTGTATTGTTCAAATGGAATATAAGTATGTGCCAAGCGATGATCTCCAAAAACCAAATCACAGGAAAATTAATGAAGGCGATTATAAAACTTTGTATAGGAATTAGATACCGCAGCTAACAAATGTAGACAGCGGCGCATTCGTCTAAGTGATTTTCGTCAGTTGATTGGCGGCTATCTGGTTCGTAGGGTCTAGATTAAGCACTTGCTGAAAAACATCTTTAGCAGTTTGTATTTGCTCTATTTCAATCAAGAAAGAACCTAATTTTAGCCATACCAAAATATCGTCAGTATATTTATTTAAATAATCCATATAGGTGTTGAGAGCAAACTGAGCTTGCCCCTGAAGCTTGAGTATATGGGCATATTGAGGCAGATAATCATCACTAAAGGTGACTAACTGTTGCAATGCGATTGCTGCAAGTTCTAATTGTCCTAACCTAAGCGCTAATATACTGATTTGTTTGAATTCAACTTCAGTAAATTGCTCTGAACTCAGCTCTAATAAGGTTGATAATGCTTGCTGACTATCACCTTGCAACTCTAGGTAATAGGAATTTGCTAAGTGGTATAGGCGTTTTGCTAAGTCACTTTCAGTGACTCTTGTACTTAATGTGTTAACCATCAAGGCTAGACCTTGTAGGTTTTTATCTAACACCAAGGTAACCAATTTATCGAACACATCTTCTAGTGAGTAACCTGCGGCAAGCTTAGATTTATATCGCTGATGATCGGTTAATTGCAGTTTGAATTCATGAACTAAAGGCTCAGTGGCCTCAAGTTCACCAGGCGTTAGCTCGCGAGGTAAGTGATGTGCCCATACTAAGGCTCGACCGGGTTGATTATCTTGCTGCCACTGTCTAATGAGTTGGGCTAATTCAGTTTGCGGGTTTAGTTCAGCAAGACGTGAATAACAACGTTTTTCAGCCTGTTTGATAATGGTAAGCAGTCGCTCTGATACGCTCACAAATGCTTGATAATAATCGATGCTCATCTGCTCTATCTGGCTTTGAGACCATTTAGAGCTATCAGAGGTAGATAAGAAGCGACTAAATGCCAAGTAGCCATAGAATTTGATGACTTTCGCTATTTTACTATGACGCTTATTAATCTTGTATTCAATTTTCTCCAGCAAGGCTGCATTTTTCGCTTTGTGAACAAGCGTTAAGGCTGATTGCGCTAATTGGGTTATCTCTTGTAAGTCCTTCACAACTTGGCTTACCTGTTTCAAACAATATTGGTAATGTTTTGTTGGTGACACCGTATAACTGTCTACAAAGGCCAATAGTGTTTTATGACAACAGTTCGCAGGTTCGATAATGATGTTATCTAAAGGCAGGTAGTCGATATTAGGAACGACTGCAGCATTGATTGATAAATTAATGACTTTACAATTATCAAGGGTATTAACTTGATACGCTAAGGCTTTCTTTGCTTCAGTTAACTGAAAAATCGTTTCGGCTTTATCTCCAGAATAGGTTTCGACCCATTCACCGATATGCCCCATATTGGGTCCAAGATTAGCCTCAAGCGTTCCACTTGTATGAGTATGGCCTGTTTGTGAATAACAAAAATCAGCTCCGGTTAACAATACTTGGGTAAAGCCGAGTTTTGCTGCTATTTCAATCGCGGCATTGGTGACCGTTGGGCCAACTGAGTCAATATTGCCTTTATCGTCAGTTTCATCCCAAAGTAATCGAGTGCCTGTAAAAAGGTGACGCCCAGACCACTGAGACAGAATGCGTGCGCATACGTGGTAGGAGTGGATCAATAAGCTCGTTTCATGTAGCGCCATCATCTCGCTGTTGACTTCTAGGCTTAATTCTTGAGGATCGACTGAAACAATAATTTGTGGCGCAACGCCTTCTTTAGTGAGTTTTGCAGCTACACGCGAGACGGCAATAATGAACAAATCGTCTCTATTGGCTTTAATCCAGCCTAAATGATCGTCTAAAGAGGGGCCGCCAGCAGTGACAATACAGGTTTTGCCTTGGTACCGATGTTTAAGGATCGATGCCGGAATATGATTCTCGGTTAGGTTCAGTAGTTGCTGTTCAACAAACACTTCTTGGTTAAATGAGCTTTTATGCTCACATCTGGCTTGGTTTACAAGTTTCATTACATCGCTATTTAACTGCGAGTATTCTTGTAAATGCTGACTTTTAACGGCTAGAGATTGATGAACCTGGAGCTTATCTTTAGTGATAAAGATGGGGTTATTACGGCAATTAAGCTCTTCGTTTAATTCATTTATGGAGCAGATGGTTATCTTTTGTTTTAACTCATCGGGAATATCAACACTGAGTACATCTAGGACGGTTTCTAGTTCAACAAATATAAATTGGCTATCTTCAGGGAAGGCTAATTCAAGAACATAGTTAGCCAGTAATCCAGAATCTAGACCTATGATAATGTGGAGTTGATTTTCTCGTGTAAACGACGCTTTAAACATTTTGTCAAAATGGGTCTTTGAATCAACTTTTTCAAAGGCTTGGCGGTTTACACTAGGTAAGTAGTATTCATTAAACTGACTTATCGCAAAAGTATTAAAGGTATTTAGATTAGCGCTTTGCATTTTGTCCTCAGTGTATTCATCTTGAGTGCTTAGAAACCGTTATAGCACGAGCATTACAACTAGAAAGTCGGTATGCTTGGGCGAAGCAATTTTAATACCACATTTTTATGTAAGCAGTGCTAAATTGCCATGATATAGCTTAATTAGTGGTATAAATAAGCAATTTTAGTTATTCGATTGAGTGATGAGTTTGTTTTCGCTAGTGAAGGGGTGATCGAATCGATTAGACTAGCATTTAGCGGTTTTATTTTTGGCACGCATATTGCGATAATCATAATTAAGCAGGTGCCAGTGATATTTTTTTGACAGCTTATATTTTGAAGGGCGATGGTGGAAAGTAATGTTTAATAATAAATCAATATTGATAACGGGTGGCACGGGTTCATTCGGAAGAATGTACACAAGAACCATTCTTGAACGTTATAAGCCAAAACGCCTTATTATCTTTTCACGCGATGAGCTAAAACAGTACGAGATGCAGCAAGAGTTTAATCAATCTTGTATGCGCTATTTTATTGGCGACGTTCGCGATGGTGATAGATTAAAACAAGCTTTTCGTGATGTAGATTTTGTTATCCATGCCGCTGCGCTTAAGCAGGTTCCTGCTGCTGAATACAATCCAATGGAATGTATTAAAACGAACATCCATGGTGCAGAGAATGTGATTAAAGCAGCCATTGAAAATGATGTTGAAAAAGTCATAGCGTTATCAACAGATAAAGCCGCCAATCCGATTAATTTGTATGGCGCTACTAAGCTGGCTTCTGACAAGTTGTTTGTGGCTGCTAATAATATTGTTGGTGAAGGAAAGACCCGCTTTTCTGCTGTTCGGTATGGCAATGTGGTTGGTTCACGTGGCTCAGTAGTACCTCTGTTTAAATCGATTGTAGCAAGAGGCGAAACCTGTTTACCCATCACCCATGAAGAGATGACTCGATTTTGGATTTCGCTGCAAGATGGCGTCGACTTTGTGCTTAAGAATTTCTCGCGCATGCAAGGCGGTGAGATTTTTGTTCCTAAGATCCCCTCAGTACGAGTGACTGATTTAGCACAGGCCTACGCCCCCGATTTAGAACATAAAATCATTGGTATTCGTCCTGGCGAAAAAATGCATGAAATCATGTGTCCTGCCGATGACTCGCACCACACCATTGAGTTTGACGACCATTTTGTGATCACCCCAAGCATTACCTTTTTTGGCCGAAGTAATGAATACTCAACCAACATGTTAGGTGAGCAAGGTCAGTTAGTTGAGCTAGGTTACGAATACCACTCAGGTAACAATCCTCACTTTTTAAACTCGGATGAAATTTTAGCTTTGGATGAGAACCTAGGTTTATGATCCAATACGGCAAACAGCATATCACTCAAAGTGATATTGATGCTGTAGTACAGGTCCTGCAATCAGACTTTTTGACTCAAGGGCCGCAAGTGCCTCTTTTCGAGTCACGCATTTGCCAGTTTACAGGAGCCCAATATGCCATCGCCGTCAATAGCGCGACGTCAGCTCTTCATATTGCCTGTTTAGCGTTGGGTGTTGGCGACGGTGACTGTGTTTGGACGAGCCCTATCACATTTGTCGCTTCGGCTAACTGCGCCCTGTACTGTGGTGCTTCGGTTGATTTTGTCGATGTAGAACCCGCTACTGGCAACATGGATATGGTTAAGTTGCGTTTAAAACTGATACAGGCTGAGGCGTTGGGGGGCTTACCTAAAGTGGTGATCCCCGTGCATTTAGCTGGTCACAGTTGTGATATGCAGACCTTGGCAAGCTTGGCTCAAGAGTTTGACTTTAAAGTGATTGAAGATGCATCGCATTGCATTGGTGCCAGTTATTTAAACCGTCCGCTTGGAAGCTGCCAATACAGTGACATTACAGTATTTAGTTTTCACCCTGTAAAGATTATCACCACGGCCGAGGGCGGCGCGGCAACAACCAATGATGCCGCTTTGGCCAAAGCGATGAAACTGTTGCGTAGCCATGGCGTGACTCGAGATGAGCTTATTTGCGAAAACGTAGACGAGCCTTGGTATTATGAGCAGCAAGTTCTGGGCTTTAATTATCGTATGACCGAGTTACAAGCGGCGCTAGGTGTGAGTCAATTTGACAAGCTTGAGCAGTTAGTTGCGTGTCGAAACGAGTTAGCCGATTATTACGCTAAACGTTTACAGTTGCTGAGTGTTGATTTTGTTCAACCACGCCATGATAGCTATAGTGCATGGCACTTGATGATAATCAAACTACCCGAGAACATCGCTCGAAAGCAGGTCTTTAATCATCTGCGTAAGGCTAATATTGGTACCAATGTTCATTATATTCCTGTCCACACCCAACCTTATTACAGCTCCTTAGGGTTTAAACGCGGTGATTTTCCTGCTGCCGAAGCTTTTTACCAAGGGATTCTGACCTTACCACTGCACCCACTGCTCGACACCACTCAAGTTGATTATATTTGTGACCAGCTTGCACTCGCATTAGCGCAATAGCCACGCATTATTATCTTTAGCCAGAGTGTATTCAATCTGGCTATTCGTTCGACAATAAATGTAATCCTGAACAGCCTATAACAGACTAGTTATGAGCTGCTTTAGCTGGTTGACACTTAATGCCTCAATTACATTGTTATTGCTGGTGGTCGAGTTTTGGGGCGTATTTTGCTGTGGGTTTGAACTGCAACATATAGGCGTGACGGTCACTGTGTTAGGCTCGATTGAGGCAGAGCTTATCTCACTCAACTCAACATTAAAGCAATGACCGAGTTCACTCCTTGATAGCTTCTTTGCTAATTGTTGCCCATTAGGAAATAAGCAAAGACCTAACGCTTTATCATCATTCTCTAATGCACTAATAAACAGCTCTTTATCGTTATAAATGAGGCAGTTTTGAGACTGGATTGACTCAAGAGGCTCATTCGCTAGCACATGGAGTTGAGTCCCAAAAGCATAACGCTCTTGTAGGGCGGCGCCGAGCTTGACGCTCAGTTGATAGATGGCATCATCTTCGGCGTCGTAAATGCTGTATAGCGAGACAGATTGATATTTCTTATTCGCTTTTTTCTGGGTGACATGGGCATTTACCTGCCGCAGCGAACCTTCCGCTATAAGGGTTTTCATCACCCAACTAAGCGACACGATAGAGTCTGCGGGTTGCTCTAAATACCAGCGCTGATAAAGCTGCTGCATAAAGCGATAGTCTGCATCTGTATCCACCGAAATTCGATGTTTGACACCAGAAAAGTCATCACTGTCTTGAATCACTTTCGCATTGAGGCAGCAAGCTCTTTTGTCTGCGTAACCCACATGCTCCTTTTCCATCTCGCTTAGGCTATTGGCAAACAAACTATTCCAACCTTGGCGAGTGTAAAAGGCCATCCCTTCGTGAATAGAACTAACACTTGGGTCGAGAGTAATGCTGTTCGATTCTGGGCTTTGGCGCAAAGCGTTAACGGCATGGTCGATAAAGCCCGGATCAATAAGCGGACAATCACCACAGATATATACCACAAGGTCAGCCTGATATTGCTCAACAACACGGTTAATGCGTCCCATCAAGTCATTAACGTCACCTGAGTAAGCAACGACTTGGCTATTATGGTTAGCCCAATCGATGAGAGGCTGGTTATAGTCATCGAGTGTGGTCGCAAGCACTATGTCTGTTAATGTTTCACATTTTTCAAGACGATTTTGAATATGCTGAATGATGGGTTTGCCAGCCAAAGGGAGTAGGTGCTTACCGGGAAGACGGCTCGAATTAAGCCGAGCCCCAATAATTGCGATGATATTCATAAGCTAGCAAAGCTCCGTTTTTAAGCAAGGTGTGATGCAGTAGCTAAAGTTTAGTAAGTCGCCGTCAGCTTTGAGTGTTTCATCAGCTTCGGCAAGAGAAAACCAGGCTCGATTTAAATAACGCTGTTCAATTGCCTGACTCGAAAGCATCGGCAGCGCGGCGCACAGGCCTGGAGACCAGTCAATTCTGAGGCCTAAATTATCGCTGCCCATGTAGAAAACACCTTCAGTGGCGCCTAATGCGCTATTGGCAGAGACTATCGAGGAAACAGGAGTACCGTGATTAAAATCTTGGTCGGCATGATAGGTTTCTAATAATGCGCCGCCATTATGGCAAGCAAACCAGCTTCGCCTCTCGCAGTTCAATAGCGTCAGATAACCCAGTCTTATGGTGGCTTCTGGTCTGGTGAGGTGGTCAAAGTCAAAACCACACTCCACTTTGTCACCTTCTAAGCGGTACCACTTACAGAGTCCCCCTTGAGGAGTCATAAAGTTCGCTGTGATTAGCAGACCCGTTTTAGAGGCGGTGATAGTAAAATCACATGAACTTAAATCGGTAACACGGTCACGGTGACTATATCGCTCCATCACTAAATGGTTGGAATAAAAGTCAGCGGCGTAACTGATATGGTCGAAAAAACCATGGGGTAGAGTACCGATAATCGGCTCGAAGTTATGACGCGCAAAAGCCAATGATTTAATACTCATGCCGCGCTTACCATTTAACACCAATGTCAGTTTTGGGTGTGTAATGCTTAGCGTGTTTCGTTCTTGGCAAAACTGGACGTGATACTCACTCTTTTCCAGATTTGATAGCGTATGTTTGGCCCTGATATTAGCTAACAGACTTGTCGTAGTGGTTAGTGGGTAACGACGGGTTAAATCTTGATAGCGATTAAGGGTTAAGTGCGTTCGTAAGTCGCTTGCCCAAAGGCGGCAAAGTGCACGCCATTGCTGTTCGCTTGTCTGGGTTGAACCATTTAATTTATCATAATGTTGATAACATAGGCTGTTAAGCATCAGGTCGTTGCGACCACTTAATGCCCAGCGGGTGACATTATATTTCGCCTGCTTTTTAACCGAGATAGGATGGGCAGCTGTTTGGACTTTGAGTGCTGAATATTGGCGTTCTTCTGCTAATAACTGCGAGGGCGTTACCCAATGATAATCGACATTGTGTTTAAGGGTGATAAACAGCTTTGCGATCCGTTGCCATTCATTAATATTGAGCTTACTTTCAGTGCTAAAACGGCCTGGGCGGTAATCGAATACTTCGGCATCGCTGCCATAAAGCGAAAACGCGCAGCAGTCGACGACAGCCTTATCTAGATATTCTAGGTACTCAACCAATGGGATCTCGTCATGGGCGTAACGCTGAAACTTTTGAAATGCAACAGCATGATTCCAAATAACTTTGATAGTACGGCCTGACGCTGCAATGAGCTTTTGGGGCTGGTAACGAGAAGATTTGTCCCAATCATTGTTGTGTGAAAATGGGTTGTCCCATTCAACGACGACAGCCTCGAAGCCACAATCGATATAGCAATCGAGTAATCCTGCCGAGACCGCTTGTTCATTGATATAGGCAATCTTAGGCTGGTAAGCTAACAAGTCCTGATAACTGCTTTGACCCAGTTGTAAGTTTTGCATGTTAACTTTACATGGGATCAATGGGCCGATAATTTGGCTATCACCACTGGCAATCAGCTCACAGCAGCCATCATGAAGTAGGGATGTAAATTTTGCTATCCAGCTTGGATCCACTGCTTGAATGCACTCTAATGTGTAAGCGGTTAGCTCAATACCCAGTGGAATCGCATCTGATTCAATTAAGTGTAGTAGCGGCCAATAACACAGATCAACGACTCGCTGATGTTCACTGCTATCGATAGAAGAAAACGCGAGGTTTAAATGGAAAATTGCGTAGATATTTGGGATCTTGGTATTAGCCATAAGGATTCTTAGCGCGATTTCAGTTTTATTATTGTGATGATATGCAGCGAGTTTGCCTGCTTTATGGGCTCAAGTTTAAGCATAAACTCAAAGATACTCAATCACTAGTCACTGCACGGTTTTCTGCTTTTAGCCGAGCCAATAGGATAAATTGACATAGATTGTGTTTTTTAGCAGCACATCTTCATTTTACCCTAGCCAATTCACGTCGCTAAGCTACCGTTTAGTGGCTAAAAATGTTAAAAATGCACTTCATTTTGTGTTAAAGCAAACGGTAGATTTTAATCTGCAAGGGTTGTTTTAAGCAGGCCAGTCACATTCAATTTATGAGTATTAAATCTATATGAGTGTTCAGCATGTGATGTTTCGTTGCGATGCGTCAAACCAAGTCGGAATGGGCCACATTGTACGTTGTATCTGCCTCGCGAAGGCTTTTACCAACGCTGGGCATAAAGTGACTTTTGCTATCAACAATCATCCTCTAGCAATACAGGCATTAGAAGGGCTCGATTTTGCGATAATGCTCGTGGAACAGGAATATACGCTGTGGTGCCAGCATGTAATTGAGCAGCGCTGCCCAGATATTTTTATCGGTGATATTCGCGACGGCTTGCCAATAGCAGCGATTGAGATGATGAAGCGAGCAAACATTTTGACCGTCGCAATCGATGAACCTAGTGACTACCGCATCGAGTGTGATTTACTCTTTTATCCTCCAAGTCCCTTGGTTGAACAGCTGGATTGGCAAGGCTTTAGTGGCCAGCGATTTTCTGGCTGGGAATATTTATTATTAAGAGAAGAGTTCTTTGTTTCGGTTGAGAAAAAACAACATAGTGCGACAAATGTATTGGTCATGATGGGGGGCACCGACCCGAATCAATTAACGCTCGCAGTAATAGCGCATTTGCGTCTATTAGACGCTGATCTAGCCCTGCATGTTGTAATTAAAGACACACATCCAGATCTGACTCAAATCAAGCAATTGCAAATACCTTTAGCCAGGTTAACCCTACATTCAAATGTCACCAATATGGCCAAGTTAATGGCGCAGATGGACTTTGCCGTGGTCACATTTGGGATGAGCGCTTATGAGTTGGCCGCCCTCAAGGTGCCTGCAATACATGTTTGTACGGAGTTTGATCACCACATTGCCAGTCAGAGCTTCGTTAATGAAGGGATTGCCCAGTCGGTCGCTATGAATGAGCTTGAAAACATTTGCCTATTCGAATCTAAAGGGATTTCAATTAGCAATGGGGTTGATAATATCGTGGCCAAAATACTCGAAACGCGATATTCACCTCGTGGTTTGGCCAAATAGTTAAGTATTTTAGAAGATTTAGTCTGTTAGCTAACACTGAGTCCAGCGCTATAGTCTGCGCACTTTAATCGTCAAAAAAATATCGGTATGCATTTTGCTTAATAGAGCGAAGAATGCGTATAGGAGAAATTAACATGGCTGGCGTAAACAGCGAAGCCCAACAGCACAGCGGTAAAGTCATCGATTCTCGTCATGGTTATGATGTTATCGATTGCGAAGAGTGTGGTTTTAAACATGTGATGCCTATGCCGACTCCAGAAGAGTTAGAGCAAGTTTATCGCGAAGAGTATTACAGCAAAGATAAACCACTATTTTTGAGCCAAAGTAATGAAGATGCTGCTTGGTGGGAACGAGTTTTCGCCGACCGGTTCGACACTTTTGAAGCCCATTTGCCTCAGAAAAGTAGAAGGGTGTTTGATGTTGGTGCTGGCCCTGGTTTTTTCCTTCACCATGGATTACAGCGTGGCTGGACAACACAAGGCATTGAGCCATCAAAGCAAGCAAGTGAGCATGCTAAAGAACTTGGCGTTGATGTCGTCACAGACTTTTTAAGCCCAACCAGCGTCGCTAACTTTGAGCCCTTCGATGTGGTTCATGCTTGTAATGTATTGGAGCATATCCCAAACCCTATTGAGCTATTAGCTTGTATAAGCGAACTGGTAAAGGATGAAGGGCTTTTGTGTATTTCAGTACCTAACGATTACAACCCTTTTCAAAAAACAGTAAGAGAGGTTGATGGCCTTGAACCATGGTGGTTAGCGCCGCCACATCACCTTAATTACTTTGATGTGAATTCATTGACGCAATTACTCAATAATTCTGGGTTCGAAGTCTTTTTAAAGGAGTCGAGCTTTCCTATCGATATGTTTTTATTGATGGGGGATAACTACGTCGGTAATGACGAGTTAGGCAGAGCTTGCCATAAGAAAAGAATGAAGTTTGAAATGAGCCTAATTGAATCAGGCCAAAACGACTTAAAAAGGGCGTGGTATCAATCGATGGCTGAAGTAGGGATTGGTAGGGAGATCTGCCTATATGCCCGTAAGCGCAGCAAATAACGCAAAGTGAACCCGCTTTAATAGGAATAGAAAATGATAAAAACAAAAGTACTCGTACAAGCCAGTTCGCGTTCATGGGCGGGTGGTGTCGATATCTGTATGGGCATGGTTGAAGACGAAATAGCCGTTGTTCGTACTATTCGACGCGTGTTGAGCCACTTTGTCGGTTTAGATGTTGTGTTAGTTGCGCCTGAATTTGATCGTGGCGGCGAGCTAGATGATATAATTAAACTTATTGATGACCAGCGTTTGTCTCTTTATTACGGTCATAATGCCAGTCCGCTTAACCGAATGATCGAAGCGAGCCACGACTTAAGTGACACCGACTATGTGATCCGCGTTGACGGTATTCATTTTTGCTTCGATCCACAGGCGAGCTTGAACATGCTCGATATTGCCATCAGCAAGCAACTCGACTGCATAAAATTACCGGATGATTTTCCGGTGCATTTCACCTCTGAAATCTTCCGTGTGGGCGCGCTTAAAGCGATAGATGCTGAACTAACACAAGCTGAAGATGCAAAGTATCGTGTGCACCCTAAGTGCTATTTCTCAATGAATGCTCAGCGTTTTAGCGTCGAGTTTTTAACTGACTTACCTTGCTATAGTGATGAATACCTTACCGAGTGTCGCCGCTTGGCAACACAAATTTATGCAATTCCGCGCCAAGAGGTAAACGAGCATCGAATCGTTTCTGGTGACAGGCTTGGATTCCATTATGAGCTCGCACTGCAACACCTTAAGCCTGATATGAAGATTATCGACATTGCCTGCGCCGATGGCTACGGCGTGAATATCATGTCGAGTCACCTAAAAGAGGTGCACGGAGCCGATTTAGACGAACTCAGTGTTGATTTTGCAAAGCAGCACAACAGCGCGGTTAATACCGAATACTTTGTCGAAGACATTACTAAGTTGTCATTTAGCGATGAGTCTTACGATGCGGTCACCAGTTTTGAAACTTTAGAGCATGTGCCTGAACATGAGTGCTTAAGTGAAATTAAGCGCGTACTTAAACCCGGCGGTGTGTTGGTATTAAGCACCCCTCAAAACAGCATTGGTCATATTCCAGTTAACTCATGTCATTTAATCGAATACTCACTAGACGAGTTACTGGCATTAGTGAATCAATACTTTATTGTCGTTAAAGTGATCGGTATTAAAGCTGGCATTATTTATGATGAAACAGACCCCTACGGCACCAATACTGTGCTTATCTGCGTAAAGCCTAATAGTAAGGATTGATAATGAATACCCATCAATTGATTGTGCCGACCCTCGATGCACTCAAGCAACAATCTAGCGCACAATTAACGCAGCTAGCCGAAGACATTAGACAGTTTTTGATCAGCAATATTTCGGCGACAGGCGGGCATATTGGCGCTAATTTATCAGTGGTTGAACTTACCATAGCGATTCATGCACTGTTTGATTCACCTGCAGATAAGATTATTTTCGATACAGGCCATCAAGGCTATACCCATAAGATTTTAACCGGCCGAGTTGATAACTTTGCCACTTTGAATCAATACCGCGGCATGAATCGTTTTGTGGCCCGTGATGAAAGTGATCACGATGCAATTGATGCCTCACATGCAGGCACTTCTTTGTCTATCGCATCGGGTTACGCTAAAGCACTTAAGCTCACATCGCCGACTAACTATGTGGTATCAATGATTGGTGATGGTTCACTGGTTGAAGGTATGGCATTTGAAGGGCTGAACTATTGCGCGGAAGATAAAGACAATAAGCTTGTTATTGTGATTAATGATAACGAGATGGCGATTGCTAAATCTGTTGGCGGTATGCGTAACCTGACCTCGGGTGAAAACTGGCAGCAAAATAGCCGCGCATTTTTTGAAGGCATGGGATTTGGCTATTTACTCGTAGAAGATGGCCACGATATCGCCTGCTTACTCGAACAGTTAGCGGCTGCTAAACAGTTAGCTCGCCCTGTTGTTGTGCATGTTAAAACAGAGAAGGGTAAGGGCTTAGCTTGCGCTAAAGAACATCCATACAAGATGCACTTCTCTATGCCTTTCGATGCTCAAACCGGTAAAGGTGCCGCCGCAACCGTTGTTGGCCGCACTTATGCTGTGGTGGCTGCAGAAGCGTTAAAACAAAAGATGGCGACCGATGAAGATGTATTTGCCATGACACCAGCCACGCCTTATGCATCATCAATGGATGAGTGTTTAGCACTGTATCCAGATCGTGCGCTTGACGTGGGCATGGCAGAGCAGCAAGCGGTAGGCATGGCTTGCGGTTTAGCGTTAGGCGGTAAAAAGCCCGTAGTATGCATGCAAACCACCTTTATGCAGCGCGCATATGATCAGCTTATTCACGATGCTTGTTACATGGACTTACCTGTCACGGTATTTGGTGTCAGAGCAGGTTTTGCAGGCTATGACGGCGCCACTCATCACGGTATTTACGATATCCCTTACTTGCGATCATTCCCTAACATGCAAGTGGTGTATCCAGTCAGTTCTGGCGACTTAACTGCATTAATTGAGAAACGCCTTGCTAACCCGAAAGGGCCGATGGTTATTTTGTATCCGTATGAGCCTATCCCAAGTCCAGAACCTGACGCTGGCATCGTTGAGTCTTGTGGCTTATCGGTGGCTGCAAAGGGAAGTGATGGCTACTTGGTGTGTTTGGGTAATCGTTTAGCGGCAGCATATGAGCTTAAAGCATTACTCAAAGCGCAGGAGAAAGACTACGGTATCATCTGCGTTCAGTCGATAAAGCCATTCCCAGCAGCGCGATTTATTGAGCTAGTTGAACACACTAAGCATCTAATCACACTAGAAGAAAGCGTGCTTAATGGCGGCTTTGGTTCACTGATCCTTGAAACTCTGGCAGACGCAAACGTGTCAAAGCAAGTACTTAGAAGTGGCGTCAATGACAAGTTCGTTTACCCAGGCAGTAAGGATGAGTGCAGCACTGAGTGCGGTATGATGCCAGGGCAGATCATAGAGCAAATAGCGCAGCAATGGCCAGATTATTTAGGAGTAAACAAGTGATGCGTTTAGCCGGTAAAGTTGCCGTTATTACGGGATCTTCCAGAGGTATTGGGGCTGCGATTGCGCAAGAATATTGCGCTCAAGGTGCCAAAGTCGTAATTAACTATGTTCATAGCGCAGAGCAAGCTCGGGCGTTAGCCGATAAGCTAAATCTAGAGGGGCATAATGCCATTGCGGTTAAGGCCGACGTTTCAGTGCGTTCGGAAATAAAGCAGCTGTTTGAGCAAGCGGTCTCGGCCTTTGGCAAGA
Organism: Shewanella sp. 0m-6; assembly: GCF_052977325.1. Classification (NCBI taxonomy): domain Bacteria; kingdom Pseudomonadati; phylum Pseudomonadota; class Gammaproteobacteria; order Alteromonadales; family Shewanellaceae; genus Shewanella; species Shewanella sp. 0m-6. Next base: position 113,390 of record NZ_JBRIMD010000011.1, on the reverse strand, counting down.
TAGATATCTTGGTTAATAATGCCGGGATCAACAAGCGCGGCTGGTTTGACGAAGTCACCGATGAAGCTTGGGATGAGATAATGGGAGTTAACCTTAAAGGCCCCTTTATTTGCTGCCAAGAGGTTTTTCCGTATATGCAAGCGCAGCAAGGCGGCCGCATTATTAATATCTCATCAGTGGCGGGGCAATATCATGGGCCTAAAACCGTTCATTACGCAGTGTCTAAAGCTGGGCTAAACAGCTTAACAAAAGTGATTGCAAGATACGGTGCAGAGCACAATATTTTAGTCAACGCAGTTGCTCCTGGAATAGTACGTACTGACCAAACTGCCGATGAGATCGATAGCCCTGCAGGTCAAAAGGTGATTGATATGACGCTGCTAAAAAAGGCGGCTCGCATGGAGGATATTACCAGTGCGTGCGTTATGCTGGCCTCTGATGAGCAGCAATATATGACGGCTCAAGTATTAGCAGTGAGCGGCGGCGCCATTTTAGGAGCTTAATGCATGTCGGTAATGCAAAATCAAAAAACGGTATTGTTACTCGGTGGCAGTCGCGATCAGTTATTTCTGATTAAAACGGCCAATAAAATGGGGTTATACACAGTCGTTGTGGATGGCAATCCAGCGTCGGCAGGCTTTGATATTGCCGACGATTACAGCGTTGTCAGCACCATGGATCTCGATGCGCTAAAGGCCTTTGTCGATGAGTATCAAAGCCAGCAACGTAAAATTGATGCCGTATGTGTGATGGGCAGTGATATATCGCAATATGTGGCGCAACTGGCCGCCTATATTAACGTGCCACACATACCGATTGAAGCGGCAACGATTGCCACTAATAAGCTTAAAATGAAGCAATGCTTTGAACACCATGGCGTGGCAATTCCATGGTTTAGCTTATTGGCATCAGCTAAACATTTGGCTGATATCGTTGCACAAAGAGGCCTGCCACTCATCATCAAGCCGCTTGATCGCTCGGGGGCAAGAGGTGTATTTTTATTGACTGAAGCGTCAGATTTAAACGCTTTATACAATACGGCTAAAGCAGAGTCTTTTTGTGGCGAGGTGATGGTAGAAGAGTATTTAGCGGGGCAACAAATTAGTACTGAAACCATCATGTACCAAGGACGCGCTTATACTCCAGGATATGTCGATCGCAACTATGAGATGCTCAGTCGCTTTGCACCCAATATTATTGAGAACGGTGGTTGGCAGCCCAGTTTAATCCAAGGTGAACAGAGGCAAAAAGTCGAAACCTTGATTGAACAAGCGGCACTGGCGTTAGGGGTGACCGATGGCGTGATCAAAGGCGATATCGTTTACACTGAATCGGGCCCTAAGGTTATTGAGGTTGCAACCCGTTTAAGTGGCGGTGACTTTTCAGAAAGCCTGGTGCCACTCGGTTTAGGTATTAACTACGTGGAGGCGGCGCTAAAAATAGCCCTCGGTGAGCAGCCAGAGCTCGAAAAGTTAACTCCTGTTATTGATACAGCAGTCGCCAATCGCTACTTTTTTCCAGCACCAGGCAAGGTTATTTCAATCTCTGGTATTGAGACGGTTCGTGCAAAGGATTTCGTTAAAAAGCTCGATATTTGGTATCAAGTGGGCGATATCGTGCCAGAGACCACGAGCCATGCAAGTCGATTCGGTGTGTTTATTGTCACGGCGGATAATCGACAACAGCTAGAGCAAAGAGTGAAGTGGGTATACGATACGCTTAACATTGAAACTAGCGTTTAATCAGTTTTGAGCTTGGCTGTCTCGTCTTAAAATAAAAGCCCTTTTAAATGTATTAAAAGGGCTTTTTTGTTTGTGTCGAATGATGGCTATTAATACTAAAACTATCCTTGAAAGCTTGCTCTAATCTTCTTAAAAGGTCGCAGGCCATCAACCGGATCGGCGCGCCACTCTCTATCTGAGGTTTCACAGGGTACAAACTGTTTAATCGGGTTACCATCAATGGCTTCAATCATCTTAGCACCATGGATCACTGGCGCTATTTGCTGAGGTAACCAGCAGTGACCCGCAGCGTATTCAGCGCCTTGCTCATCAAGGTCTAGGTGAAACTCAATCGTATCGGCCTGCCATTTATGAATCGCGCGGTTTAGCACAGCAGGCGACACCGTATGATCAGACCAGCCAACCTTAATCCCGTATCGTTCTCTAAAGCTTTGTAATACTGAAAGGTTACATTGATCTTCTGGCGTTGGATAAGCAGAGACGCAGTGCAGCAAGGTGATATCTTCTGCGCCGTGTTCCTTTAAGGTCGCGATAGCAGCGTCAATCTCTTCAATTGTCGCCATACCACTTGATATAACAATGGGGAGTTGAGTTTTGGCACACTCAATCAATAAGTCAGTCCACAGTAGTTCGTATGAGGCAATTTTAAAAAAGTGCACATAAGGTTCGAGCTCTTTCACAGCTTTAAGATAGAAAGGAGTGCAAGAGAACTGGATGTTAAAATGCTCGCAGGCCTCTCTAAGCGCAGGAATAAACTCAACAGGTAGCTCCCACTCTTTTCTGTCACGATGCATTGCGCTTTTCTCTAAAATTTCAGCAGAAAATAGCTGATCAATTTTAAAAAGTTGAAATTTGACGGCATCACAGCCAATCGCAGCAGAAGTTTCGATAAACTCGATACAGCGATCTAAGCTTTTATGGTGGTTGCTAGAGACTTCTGCAATAAATAGGGGGTGACTCATATTTTATACTTCCTATTTTCGAGGATGATTTTAGTGCTGCTTGCTTCAGTTAAAGTAAGCATATTGATTGCACTGGGATAATCGGCAGAGGATAGCACACTCTTTGATGTTCATTCTGGCCTTCGACTCCGTTATCCTAACGCATATCGTATTTAACGCTATCGGCAGGTTTTCGTGCAGTTTTAGTCGTTTTGGCAAAAAATATTGATGATAGGTGAGAGCACTGGTTAATGGCTCTGGTTAAAAGGCTCTGTTTTAATAAGCGCATAAGCAATATTGTGAGAAGCCAATTATTATGGAGAGTCAATTATTATGGAAGATAGTTGTAATGGAAGTGCGGAGGGAGCTGTTATAGAGGAGCGTTGCGATAAAGTTGGCTATCGGTTTTTTTGGTAGTTAAAGTCCATCTTTTGGTTTAGTGCACTGAACTGTACGCTTAAATTGACTCTCCTTGTAAGGTTTTATCGTGCACACATAACTTTCCGTAATTGTGGCGCAATGTCAGGGAGAATGGGCTGCTTTGCCTATAATGAACAAAATGTGAGAACTGTGCTTAAAGTGAGCATTTATCTGCTTCGCAAATATCGACAATTAGTATAGTATGCGCCACCCAAAAAATTCACGGTAAACCCCCTTGCTGACAACGCAAACTAACGCGCTATACACCGACCTGTCTGGTTATTATGATTTGATGTGTGCCGATATTAACTATCAAGCACAAAGTGACTGCATTCGCCGTCTGCATCAATTATTCGGCAATAGAGGCGTCCGCCATCTCGACTTAGCCTGTGGTACAGGTCCCCATGTTCAATATTTTATTGAAAATGGATTTCAAAGTAGCGGCCTAGATATCAATCAGCCGATGCTCGATATTGCTAAGCTACGTTGCCCTGAAGCCGATTTTGTGTGTCATGACATGGCCAATTTCACGGTCGATGAGCCATTAGACTTGATCACCTGTTTTCTGTATTCCATCCACTACAGCGATGGTATTGAAAAACTGAAAGAGTGCATTAGCAGCGTACATCGCGCGTTAGCAACGGGCGGTATGTTTTGTTTTAACGCCGTAAAAAAGACCCGAATAGACAACAGCTCAGTGGTTAGCCATAGCGCAGCTCATGAAGACAGTCAGTTTGTGTTTAGCTCAGGTTGGTATTACTCGGGTGACGGTGAAAAACAGGCGCTTAAACTCAGCATTCAAAAAATAACCGGCGATATCACCCAGTCTTGGCAAGATGAACACCCTATGGTCGCGGTCGGATTTGCACAATTGCAGCAGTTACTGCAGCCTTACTTTGAAGTGCATATCCTTGAACATGACTACGACAGGCTGACGCCTTGGGATGGCATTTCAGGCAACGCTATTTTTGCCTGTGTGAAAATCTAGTCATCGCGATAATATTCGCCGCGCAGTATTATTTGAGCAAACTTAAATGAAAAATGATCCTGCGCGTAAAGCAGAACGTGAATAGATAAAGTGCATGCTCAAAGTCCCATCGTAAACAACCTACTTAGCTTAAGCTTGTTTAATCTAGCGAAATTTTATTTTAGATACTGAAACGTTTAAGACGGTAGTGCTTATTGAATTGCATATACAGAGGTATGTATATGGTCTCCCCACAGGGACTCGAACCCCGATCGATCGCTTAGGAGGCGACTGCTCTATCCTGTTGAGCTATAGGGAGACTATGCTGATTATACTGGTTTTACACTAGATGAAAAGAGCTGATGAAAAGTCTTTAAATTTAGTTGCTTAATAAATGTTCTGCGGCTGAGCATTTTGCAGGCTAATCCCATTTATTTAGTGATTAACCTTCAATTTACGCCAGTAATGTTAGCCAGTCATTTTAGTGCAGGCTTAAGCCTGCTCCAGTTATAGCTTTATCGCCAAGTCATTAATTTGAATATTGAGCGATGCGGCGATGCCATCTAATACCGCTGTAGCACTTTCTTCTGTCACTTGATCTATGGTGATGGTCGCTTTACTTTTTCCTGCCACCGCGCGCATGTTATCGAGTCTATCGGGCATATTTTGCTGCAATACTAGTTGAAGCGTGTCACCGACTCGAATGCCGTGGCGTCTGCCTAGGTTGAGGATAATCCTATCGGCCTGTTTAGATACCACCTGACCGAGTAGTGGGCGGCAATTTAAGCTGTTATCTAAATCATTGCTAACTTGAGCCAAAATTTGATCAATTACCTGGCCGTAGTCAGAACTCCAGAAACTGGTGCTATTAGAGTTAACCGTTTGCTGGCGCTGAAACTCCCATTCTGCCGCTTGGCTGTATTGTTGACTCCAGACTTTCTCGCCGCTAATACCATGAAAGAGCGATACTCGAATTTGAAAATTACGCATGGGGTCGTTGTCCCACAGCCCAAGGGTACTGGTGAAATCTTCAGTTGATATATCGATGATCTCTGGCAGCAGAATATATTGGCTGTCTGTTATCTCACTCAACCAGCTAGGTAAGCGATAGCCACGCACATCAATTAAAGCTTGGTCTATGTCTAAACGCTCATTGGCATGGGTCAGTGGAAAGCTACTGTTAGAGTGTTGCTCTAGCGTGAAGGCTAAACGCTCTGACAGGTTTTGCTCGAACAGACCAATATTGCCGACTCTAAGCTGGGTTCTGTCTTTGATTAATGCCTGGGGGATTAAAATGGCCGCTTTAAGCTGGCTACTTTGGCAAGTGTCGTTGAGCGGTTCAATGATATCGATACGAACATTGACGGTGATTTCATTGTTTTCAATACGCTCACTGATAAGTTCAACATTTTGGCTTTGCGCCTGATGTGCCATGGCAAAAGTGTCATTGATTAATTGGCCGTTACTGACGGTTTGTTGGCTACTAAAGCGTGCACCCGACTGTAACGTGGCATAACTTACGGCTTGGTGAATGGCGTTTTCTCTTGCTTGAGTGACGTTGTTATCGGTAATTTTTGCTTGGCCACTGGCAGTGATCCACTTGGCTTGTGCTGGCAACGTGACAACGGATGACATTAAGCACACGAGTGCTGTGATTGAATATAGCGCTGGTTTCATCTTACCTGTCCAGTTTTCGAGAAATTGATGGCATGGTTATTGTGCATAGTTACTCTGCATATTTGTTTGACATAGCTTTTTGCATAGCTTTGTGCCGGATAACTGACAAACCTGCCTTTTAGCAATGAGTTAAGCAATTAACGTGCCTGTATCGGCAGATTTGTGGCTATCCTTTAGCAGGAGTACTCGATGATTTTTTATTAACAGCTGTGTAGAGAGGACACTGAGCTAGGTCTGAGAAGTTTAGGGCCAAAATAGATAAAGTTTTGGGCTGCTTTGCCGATATGAATTTAATAGCATTTATGCGTACGGATAAGGTCGGAACGATTGCTGCAACTCGCTGTAGTGATTAACGTCTGATAGGAAGTTTAAACATGTATAAGCCCATTATTTTTCTATCTTTACTGCTGACTATCGGCTGTGCAAGCACCGAGGGCGATAATTCCGCTGAGCAGCAGATGGCTAACGGTTATGGTTTGCCGCATACCGCTGCGATAAATCATTTGTCTCAACAGATGGCCAATGAACTGGTTCGGCAAAACGACAGCTTACGCCCAAATCAGCCATTGCTGGTGGCAACCCCGGTATTGGTATCAGATATGACATTGACCAATGCGCTTGCTTTGCAATATCAACAAGGTTTGATTGCGGCGTTACATGATCATCAGTTCAATTTAGTTGATATTAATGTCAGTGATGCCCTTAAGGTCACTGCTGATGGTGAGTTTATTATGAGTCGTGATTGGCAGCAATTGTCCTCAGACTTACCGGTTGAGAATGTGGTGGTTTCGACGATGAGTTTATCGACCCAAGGGGTGGCAATTAATAGCCGAATCGTCAATGTGACTAATAACCGTGTGGTATCGGCGGCGCAAGGTTTTGTTAATGCCGCTGCGATGCCTGGTTATATTCGCGTTTCAGAAAAGGTAGTGTCAGAAAATGGGTTACTTTATCGCAATAACCAAGGCGGGCTGCAATCGGTGAAAATAGTAGGGGATAAATAGATGAAAGCCGTTATTTTATGTGCCGCGTTAACCCTTTGTGCATGCTCGGCACAAGACCGCTATGTGCAGTATGAAACAGAGGCACCACGCTCTTTTCCCAAGTTGAGCGCAATCGGTTATGCACCGCTGGACACTCAACCTGCAGCTGAACATTCTCAGCGTGTATTAATGGCAATGCAAGCCTCGAAAATTGCGGCGTATCGCGAACTTGCAGAGCAGGTTTATGGTCAACAATTGAGTGCAAGTAGCCAGATGAGTGACTGGATGTTATCTAGTGATGAAATTCAAGCGTCTGTATCGGGCGTTATTCGTGGTGCTAAAATAGTAAAAAGTTATCCTGCTGGTGAGCATTATGTGACGGAACTAGAGTTAGATTTTGAGCAAGTATGGGCACTATATCAGCAGCAACACCGCTCGCAACGAGTGAAAGAAATTACGTATTTTTAAGGGGCAGGGCGTTCGCAGGCTCACTTCGAGGACGCTTCGCTTCTAGGTCCTAGGAAAAGCGCAAGAAAAGTCAAAAGCTTGCATTGGTTTTATTTATGCAATTGCTTTGATCTTTATGCTTTCCTAGAACCTAGAACCTAGAACCTAGAATCTTCTTTTTTCGTAGGTCGGCATTAATGCCGTCGTTTTTCTTTTCCTTAAGCGAAGCGCTCCGTAGTGACCTTCAATTAAATTAAACAGTCACGTGCCGTAAGGCCGAAGGCCGTTCGTCTTCGCGTTTCCCGTCTTAGCTTTAACCTAGTACCTGCCTTTCCTCGTACCTTCTTTATAAAGTAGGTCGGCCTTTATGCCGTCAGTTTTGAAGTGATACGTAAGCTTTGATGGGCTAAAGCCCAAGCTACAGCTCAAGCTACAATTGCGATGATACGTTATGTTAGTTGTTACGGTGGGCTCTGTAATGTCTAGGCTCTTTGCTTTTGTGTAAGCGAAGCGTTCTGTAGTGACCTTCAATTAAATTAAACAGTCATGTGCCGTAAGGCCGAAGGCCGTTCGTCTTCGCGTTTCCTGTCTTAGCTTTAACCTAGGATCTAGAAGTCGCAACGCGACGCTCTCGAAGTGACATTCAATTGAGACAAAGTCACGTCCTCGCAGCGAAGCGTCCTTCATTTAAAACCGTTAAGCTTTTAAATTATTTCCAAGCGTTGAAATACTAGAGGTTTTTCCTTTGCCATCGTAAGTTAGGCTCGACGCATTTCGGCTTACCTGTAGCGCTTGTGAGAATCGATTTAAGCTGGCTAAACTTAATTCAATCAGTGACTCATTTTCAGCATTGAGTTGTTGGCACTCGGCTAATAAGACTTTGGTGTCGGTCACTTGTGTAGATAATGTAGGATCGGTTTTTAATAAGGCTAGATCAGGCTGAACGGCAATCATCTCATCATTTTGTTTAAGGCTAGCCAATAGGTTTGCCTTAGTGCTGGCTAACGACAACAAAACATCGGCTTGCTGAGCATGCAAGGCTTGTTTTTCTTGGCTAATAACCGCGTTTAGCTCAGTCAACACTTGGTGTTGTGAGCTAAGGAGTTGAGATAAATTTGTCATAATGGCCTTGTTAATTTTCGCTCTATTGAGTTCGCTGCTTTGACCCGTTATGTCCTACTTTGCACATAAGCTAGCACATAGCGCTTACTTTAAATCTTTAAGATCATTTTCAAAGTTTGCGATGTTACTTGCAAGCTTATCTGGATCGATTTTGTAACGCCCTTCGGCAATTGCGGCTTTAATTTCGTCTACTTTCTTTTGGTCTATTTCTGGCATGTCAGCCATCTTAGTTTGTACATTTTGGATCTGTTGAGCCTGTGCGGTAATCGACACCGAGTCGCCTTTCTGTGCGGCGGGAGTGGGTGTTGTTGGCGCAGTTTGTGCTGATGTTGCTTTGGTACTCGCACCCGTACTAATTCGCGTATTGGCGTGAGGGTTTACTTGTTTAATATCAATAGCCATTTTGAAATCCAACAGTTAAAAAATAGTTTCTTACCCATGCTATCGGCAGCATCACTGGTTACTTTAGGACTTTTTACATTCTTCTATTCGTACATTCTTACATTCTTACTTCGACTTGGCCAACGCCAGTGACGCGAGCATCGAGTTTTTTATGGGAGTGGCTATTTTTTATGCGAACTTTATCACCTACGTTGCCATCATGCAGTGCTTCACCAACGGTTTTAATTTCAAAATTGTCAGAGCGCGCATATATCGACACGCTATCGCCTTTACACACAATACAGAGTTGGTTGGCAAAAATGGGGTGCCCCGGTGCGACACGTCGTTTTAATCTCGCCCCTATCACTTCGGAGATACTTTCAAACTGTTGGCCCCGCAAAGTGGTTTGCTCAATATATTCGAGTGCAATATCGTCTCTAGATAACAGATCACCCGGCCCCATGGTCGATTTTGCGACTACAACAGGGTACAGGATCTCCACTCTTACCGATAAGAACATCTGCCATGGATAACTTAAATCTGGACTGTTGCAGCTAATTTTAACTGTATTGTTACGGCGGATAGCACGATCGCTGGCGATTTCGGCGGTGATGGGTAAGTAGCAGTTGGGTAAGTTGACACGCGTATCTAGGCTCTGAGGGCTGATATTAATCTTTGCCTTATCAGGCGCTTCAATTTTTTCTTCAATAGCCGCTATAGCTAATTGAGAAATGGTCGATACAGATGGAATACTGGCAGCTGTAGTGGCAGTTGCCGCCATTGGGGTCAAAAGTACAACTAAAATGATGCAAAAGTAGATTTTCATAATGAATGCAGTGGCTTGATTCGCTAATATGCGACAATATTGTGTTATGTGCTGAACTGCAGTCATCTTTATCCTTTTGGATTGGTTGGCGTCATTAGTTTGACTGAAAAGGCCGTACTCGCTTGGATAGCTCCAAGTAAGCAATTAATGTGCCTAAAAGTGATGGTTGTGTGAAATATGGCGTGAAACCTTGTGTGAAATACACCGAGTGTAGCCAAATTATAACGACTATTTACACACACTAATTAAATTGAAATAGATATCGCCTACATGAGTAGGTACAAGGCAAAAAATGTATGTCGAATATTCTCGAATCAGTCAATAAACGGACTCAATTGGTTGGACAAAACCGCCTAGAATTATTGTTATTTAAGCTAAATGGACGTCAACGATTTGGTATTAATGTTTTTAAAGTCAAAGAGGTGTTGCAGTGTCCACCTTTAACAAACTTACCAAAATTGAACTCCAAGGTGCGCGGCGTTGCTCATGTTCGCGGTATGATGATTTCGGTGATTGACTTGAGTGCGGCAACCGGTGGTCGTCCAATCGAGAATATTGAAAACAGCTTCATTATTATCTCAGAATATAACCGCAGTGTGCAGGGCTTCTTGGTCAGTTCAGTTGAGCGAATTATTAATATGAACTGGGAAGCCATTATGCCGCCACCACAAGGGGCGGGCAAATCCTCTTATCTGACCGCGGTGACTGAAATTGAAAACGAATTAGTTGAGATTTTAGATGTTGAGAGAATTCTTGATGAAATTTCACCCGTTAACACTAACACCAGTAAAGAGCTGGATGATGCCTTAACGATTGACCGTGATAAGCATTACCACATTATGGTGATTGATGACTCATCGGTCGCTCGTAAGCAAATTATTCGCGCGCTCACTTCGCTCGATTTACAAATAGATACAGCCAAAGACGGTAGAGAAGCGTTGAATAAACTGCGGGCGATATCGGCAGAGCTTGATGACGTATCAACTGAGATCCCATTGATTATTTCTGACATTGAAATGCCAGAGATGGATGGTTATACCTTAACCGCAGAAATTCGTGATGATCCTAAGCTAAGAAACATTAAAGTGGTATTACACACTTCATTAAGCGGTGTGTTTAATCAGGCGATGGTGCAAAAGGTGGGGGCTAACGATTTTATCGCTAAGTTTAACCCTGATGAGTTAGCCGCAGCGGTAAACAAGCATTTAAGCCTGTAGTTGCCATTAGTTGCCGTTATTTAGTATCAGCATAAACCATAGCTTGCTTGTGTTTGTGTTGATGCTAAGGTATAAACCTGCGTTCGTTTTTACCCGTGGTCGATGTTGATTGACCACTGTGGTTTGTTTTACTGAATTAGGATATTAGAGTGGCGAATAAATCTCTTGCTGAGAATGAGTACAATCAATTTAGATTATTCTTAGAACAGCACAGCGGTATTGTGTTGGGAGAAAATAAGCAGTATCTGGTGCGTAGCCGACTAGCACCTCTTATGGGCAAATATAATTTGCCATCCTTATCAGACGTGGTTAAGCATTCGATGAAACCGACTGAGCGCCAATTGCGCACTGAAGTTATCGATGCTATGACGACAAATGAAACCTTATGGTTTCGCGACCGTTATCCTTTCGAGTTATTGTCGAGTACGATTTTACCCACATTTAGTCGTTTAGGCCGACCGGTAAAAATCTGGTCTGCAGCCTGTTCTTCAGGTCAAGAGCCGTATTCGTTAGCCATGACAATATTAGAGCATCAACAGCGCAAGCCTGGCAGCTTACCCGCCAGTGCAAGTATTCTGGCAACAGATTTGTCACCCTCTATGCTTGAGCGCTGTAAAAATGCGCAATACGATAATCTTGCCTTAGGTCGTGGTTTGTCTGATGAACGCAAACGTCAGTTTTTTGATGCTTTGCCCTCAGGCAACATGGTTGTTAAAGACAACGTTAAGCGCTTAGTCAATTTTCGCGCCCATAACCTGCTAGAAAGTTATACCTTACTAGGCAAGTTCGATATTATTTTTTGCCGTAATGTGTTGATCTATTTTTCACCAGAGGCAAAGCGGAAAATCCTACGGCAATTTGCTGCCGCGTTAAATCCTAACGGCATACTGTTTCTAGGCGCGTCCGAGTCTATAGCGGGTCTGTCTGATGAATTTGATATGGTGCGTTGTAACCCTGGGATCTACTATCAAAAACGAGGCTAATGCTTTGTTTGCTCGACTCTGCTCCTACTAACGCGTCTTTGTGACGCGTTTTTTATCTCTAGCATTCGATGTTGAATGTGTCTCCTAGCTAATCTTTCAAGTATCTCTCTAATTTGGCACAACTATTGCTATGTTCTAGCTATCGAGCTGAGGAGGCAATTTTATGGCGATTAGTTTTGACAAAGCATTAGGGGTTCATCAATACACTTTGGGCGTTCGCTCCCAGCGTGCAGAGATCCTGTCTTCAAATATTGCAAATGCTGATACGCCAAATTATAAAGCCCGTGATATCGATTTTTCTAAAGCGATGGGGGCGGCTCAATCTCAGCAATCGGGTTTAGCTATGGCTAAAAGCGATACTAAACACTTCGATATGGCGGCATTAACTCAGCAACATGTGGGCTACCGGGTGCCAAATCAGCCTGATACGGGTGACGGTAACACGGTTGATATTCAGCAAGAGCAGTCTTCTTTTATGCAAAACGCACTGGAATATCAAATGTCACTGGGTTTTCTTGACAGTAAGTTCGCCGGTATGAAAAAAGCACTTAGAGGCAGTTAATCATGAGCTTATTTAATATTTTTAACGTTGCAGGTTCTGGTATGTCGGCCCAATCGGTCAGACTTAACACCACGGCGAGTAATATTGCCAATGCTGATTCTGTATCAAGCAGTGTGGGTGAAACCTACCGTGCGCGTCATCCTATCTTTGAAGCTGAAATGAGTAAGGCGCAGCAGCATCAAAGTGCAGCGCAGTCAGTTGCCGTTAAAGGGATTGTTGAAAGTGATATGCCACTGAATAAAGAGTTTTCGCCAGGTCACCCTATGGCGGACACCGATGGCTTTATCTACAAGCCTAATGTGAATGTAATGGAGGAGATGGCTAACATGATTTCAGCCTCTCGCTCTTATCAAATGAACGTACAAGTCACTGAAGCAGCAAAATCGATGCTTCAGCAGACATTAAAAATGGGCAAATAAACTCAGTGAAAGCTGGAGGTAAATTTTGAGCCTTATTAATCCGCTCACCGCAACACAGCCGGCTGCTAGCCAGCCACAACAGGCTAATGCTATTTCGCCACAAACAGCGCAGGCTGCGGCTCAGAGTACGGCTGCATCGGCGACTAACACTGAGCAGACATCAACGGGTAACCCGTTTCTTGATGGCTTACGTTTGCCTGAAGAAAGCGCTATTCCTGAACCCAATAGCCAGGAGTTAACCCAAGAGGATTTCTTCTCTCTATTGAGTCAACAGCTGTCGATGCAAGATCCCTTTAAGCCTGTTGAAAATGATCAGATGATCCAGCAGATGGCGTCTTTCTCAACGGTAGACGGGATCAGCAAACTGAACGAAGAGATTGTTAATCTAAATGCGTTAACCAGCTCAAGTCAGGCGTTACAGGCCTCAGGCCTTGTTGGCCAAAAGGTACTTATCCCGTCGGATACTGCGCATATCTCTGCTGAAGATCCGAACATGAAAGGCATCATCAGTACGCCGGAACCTGTCGAATCAATCATCGTCCGTATCGAAGATGAAAAAGGTCAGCTAATCACTACCTACAATGTCGATGGCAGTGCGGGTGGCAATATCGATGTCAGTTGGGATGGTTTAGATAAGAACGGCCAGCCCGTAGCTGATGGTAACTATACCTTCAAAGCCAGCGGTAAAGTTAACGGCACAAGCGAAGAGCTACCGGTATCGACTTACGCACATGTTACTAGCGTTTCACTTGGCACAGCAGCGACAGGCGCTATCTTAAACTTACGTGGCGTTGGCGGAATTAAGATCAGTGATGTGTTAGCTGTATCTGAAACCTAATAGCTAGAAACTCATTTTGCGAGATGTTGCGGCTTAAGGTAAAGCGCCAATGTCTCGAAACCGAATTAAACAAGGATTGAGGTGAATCATGTCATTTAACATTGCACTGAGCGGTATTTCGTCAGCCCAAAAAGATCTAAATACAACGGCAAACAATATTGCAAACGTTAACACCACTGGCTTTAAGGAATCTCGCGCAGAATTTGCCGATGTTTACGCGAACTCTATTTTTTCCAACAGTAAAACTGCAGTGGGTGGTGGTGTCACAACGAGTCAAGTTGCTCAGCAATTCCATCAGGGCAGTATGGCATTCACTAATAACTCGCTCGATATGGCGATTAACGGCGGTGGCTTCTTTGTGACCTCATCTGAAGCGGGATCACAAGATCATTCATTTACCCGTGCAGGCGCTTTCAAGTTTGACTCTAATAACTATATCGTTGACTCAGCAGGTAACTTCTTACAGACCTTCCCTGTAGATAAAGATGGTAACTCGACGTCGGTGAGTTTAACCACCACTAAACCGGTACAGATCCCTGATACCGCAGGTAGTCCGGTTAAGACTGATAACGTCGGCATTCAGATGAACCTAAATGCGGGCGAGGCGACACTCGATCCAGCAGCGTTCGATCCAGATGACCCAGATACATTTAATAACTCAACCTCAGTGACCATGTATGATTCACTGGGTGAGCCACACATTTTAACCTCATACTTTGTACGTCCTCCTAATGCCGCTCACACCGGTGAGAGTAACTGGGTAGCGTTTTATGCAGTCGACGGCAAACCTGTCGATTTAGATCCTGCCGCGGGTGAGTATAAGACTGATACCAACGGTGACGGTACGGCTGATGGCACTGCTAATGCTGAAAACGCAGGGGGTTGGAAAGGCGCGGCTATTTCATTTAACGATACTGGCGCATATACCGGCAGCAATCCAGCAGTTATTAAAACAGAAGCCTTAGGTGTTGGTGGTGCAGATGTATTAGGCGCTGGCGCTGATGGTAGCCAGACCTTAACGCTAAACTTTAATAACCCAACTCAGTATGCATCGCCATTTGAGGTGACAGAGTTAACTCAAGATGGTACTACGGTAGGGCGTTTAACTAACGTTGAAGTAGGCGCTGACGGCCTAATTAACGCCAGTTACAGCAATGGTTCAACAGTACCACTTGCACGTGTTGCCTTAGTGAGCTTTGCTAACGAGCAAGGGCTAACGCAAGCGGGTAATACCTCTTGGAAGGCGAGTTTAGACTCAGGCCCGGCACTTGCCGGAGAGGCAAACAGTGGTACTTTTGGTAGTGTTCGTTCATCGGCACTTGAACAGTCAAACGTAGACTTGACGACCGAACTCGTTGATTTGATCTCTGCTCAGCGTAACTTCCAGGCCAACTCAAGAACGCTTGAAGTGAACAACACGCTACAACAGACAGTTCTGCAAATTCGATAAGCTTTAAAAAGCTAAGAAGGGCGCTCGCAGGCTCACTGCGAGGTCCCTTCTTGGTTTTATGACCGAGGAAAAGCACAAGAGCCGAACGCTTCGCTCACGGAAGACGGAACGTTCGCAGGCTCACTCACAGAATGGTATAAGCTAAGAAGTTACTAGGGCGTTCGCAGGCTCACTTCGAGGACGCTTCGCTTCTAGGTCATAGGAAAAGCGCAAGAAAAGTCAAAAGCTAGCATTGGTTTTATTTATGCAATTGCTTTGATCTTTATGCTTTCCTAGAACCTAGAACCTTCTTTTTTCGTAGGTCGGCATTTATGCCGTCAGTTTAATCTTTTAAGCTTTTCCGTAAGCGAAGCGTTCCGTAGTGACCTTCAATTCAATCAAACAGTCACGTGCCGTCATGCCGCAGGCCGTTCGTCTTTGCATGCCCGTCTCAGCTTTTCTCATCTTAGCTTTAACCTAGGATCTAGAAGTCGCAACGCGACGCCCTCGCAGTGGCATTCAATTAAAGTCAATAGTCACGTCCTAGCAGCGTAGCGTCCTTCTTTATATATCTTGGCACGATGTTTGCTATTAATTTCGTTAGACGGAAGTTTGACGGAGTGTAAAGTGGACAAATTGCTCTATGTCGCGATGAGCGGCGCAAAACAGAATATGAATTCGTTGGCGGTCAGTGCCAACAATTTAGCAAACGCAAATACAGATGGCTTCAAAGCCTCTCTTGCTCAAGCTCGCTCTATGCAGGCTTTTGGCGAAGGTTTACCTACGCGCGTGTTCTCGATGACAGAAAGTCCGTCAGCTAATTTTTCTAGCGGTCCAATAAAAACCACTGGGCGTGATTTAGACATTGCCGTCAAAGGTGATGGCTGGATTGCTGTGCAAGCTGAAAATGGCGGTGAAGCGTATACCCGTTCAGGCAGCTTGCGTTTCGATAACTCTGGTGTGCTGCGTAATGATAGAGGCACGGCAGTGATGGGCGACAATGGCCCGATTGTATTGCCGCTACCCATTGAAAAGGTCGAAATCTCTCAAGATGGCATTGTATCTGTTCGTCCGTCAGGTGCCACAGCCGAGGTGATTGAAGAGGTTGCTCGCATCAAGTTGGTCAACCCAGGTAATCAAAATTTAATGCGCGGTGAAGACGGCTTGTTCCGTTTAATGTCGGGTGAGAATGCGCAGGCCGATCCAAGCGTCGGTCTGCTAAGCGGCGCAGTGGAAGGCAGTAACGTTAATGCCGTCCATGAGATGGTATCTATGATTGACCTACAGCGTCAGTTTGAGATGCAAGTGAAAATGATGAAAACAGCAGAAGAGAACGATCGCGCGTCCTCTTCCTTAATGCGCATAAGCTAGGAGAGACACTATGCATCCCGCTTTATGGATAAGTAAGACTGGTTTAGACGCTCAACAAACCGATATTTCAGTTATTTCTAATAACGTGGCTAACGCCAGTACCGTCGGGTTTAAAAAGAGCCGTGCTGTATTTGAAGACTTGCTGTATCAAAACGTCAGTCAAGCTGGCGGCATTAGCGCATCGAATACTAAATTGCCCAATGGTTTAAGTATTGGCGCCGGTACTAAAGTGGTCGCAACTCAAGAGATGTTTACTCAGGGCAACATGTTGACCACTGATAACTCGCTCGACTTGATGATTGAAGGCCCAGGTTTTTTTGAAGTGCAGATGCCAGATGGCACCGCAGCTTATACCCGCAATGGTCAGTTTAGTTTAGATGAAACCGGCCAAATCGTAACGCCGGGTTCAGGTTATGTGATCCAGCCTGCTATCACCATTCCAGAAGGCGCCACTAGCATTACCGTCTCGGCAGAAGGCGAAGTCTCTGTTAAGACGCCAGGTAATGCCGAAAACCAAGTGGTAGGTCAATTAGCCATATCCGATTTTATTAATCCGTCGGGACTCGACCCAATGGGACAAAACCTGTACGTAGAAACTGGGGCAAGTGGCACACCTATTCAAGGTACGGCTTCACTCGATGGTATGGGTGCAATCCGTCAGGGGGCGCTTGAAACCTCAAACGTGAACGTGACCGAAGAGCTGGTAAACCTGATTGAAAGTCAGCGTATTTATGAGATGAACTCAAAGGTGATCTCTGCGGTTGACCAGATGTTGTCTTACGTTAACCAGAATCTTTAAGATATTTTAAGAGGCTTTGACTATGAAGCGTTTGTGGGCTGTTTTCTTTATGGTGGCTTTATCGGCTTGTAATTCGACCAATGGCAAGCCAATTGCTGATGATCCTTATTACGCGCCAGTTTATCCTGAAGCGCCGCCAACCAAAATCGCTGCAACCGGCTCTATGTATCAAGATAGTCAGGCATCGAGCCTTTACTCTGATATTAAAGCGTTAAAAGTGGGTGACATCATTACCGTGTTATTGATGGAGCAGACTCAGGCTAAAAAGAGCGCCAATAACGAGATCTCTAAAGGCACAGATCTGTCGCTTGACCCCATTTATGCTGGCGGCGGCAATGTGACCATTGGCGGCAATCCCATCGATTTACGCTACAAAGACAGCATGAATACCAAGCGCGAATCTGACGCCGACCAAAGCAACAGCTTATCTGGCAGTATTTCAGCTAACGTGATGCAGGTGCTTAATAACGGTAACCTGGTTATTCGTGGTGAAAAATGGATAAGCATCAATAACGGTGACGAGTTTGTTCGCATTACCGGTATTGTTCGCGCGCAAGATATTCGACCTGACAATACGATTGACTCACAAAGAGTGGCTAATGCTCGTATTCAGTACAGCGGAACGGGTACGTTCGCCGAAGTACAAAAAGTGGGGTGGTTAGCCTCGTTCTTTATGGGCAGCTGGTGGCCGTTTTAGGCTCTATATTGGCGCCTATTGCTAAGGATTTAGGATGATGAAATTAAAATTAGCATTGCTATGTGTCATGTTGGTATTGACGGCTCCCGTTCATGCCCAGCGTATCAAAGACATTGCAAACGTACAGGGTGTGCGTAGTAACCAGTTAATCGGCTACGGTTTAGTGGTGGGTTTACCGGGTACGGGGGAAAAGACCCGTTATACCGAGCAAACCTTTAAAACCATGTTGAAGAATTTTGGCATTAACTTGCCTGATAACTTTAGACCCAAGATTAAAAACATCGCGGTTGTTGCCGTCAGTGCAGACATGCCGCCGTTTATCAAGCCGGGTCAAACCCTAGATGTTACGGTTTCAAGTTTAGGTGAGGCAAAGAGTTTACGTGGTGGCATGTTACTGCAAACCTTCTTAAGAGGGGTTGACGGTAATGTGTATGCCATTGCTCAAGGCAGCATGGTTGTCAGTGGTTTTAGCGCTGAAGGGATGGATGGCTCTAAAGTTGTTCAAAACACACCAACAGTTGGACGTATACCCAATGGCGCGATTATTGAGCGTACTGTAGCAACGCCATTTTCTACCGGCGATCATTTAACCTTTAACTTGCGCCGTGCGGACTTCTCAACTGCAAAACGTTTAGCCGATGCGATTAACGATCTGTTAGGCCCTGGCATGGCAAGGCCACTTGACGCAGCATCAGTGCAAGTCAGTGCACCACGAGATGTATCACAGCGGGTATCTTTTTTGGCAACGCTTGAGAATATTGAAGTTGAGCCCGCCGCAGAATCAGCCAAGGTGATTGTTAACTCTCGCACCGGTACGATTGTCGTGGGTCAAAACGTCAAATTATTGCCAGCGGCGGTGACTCATGGTGGTTTAACAGTGACGATTGCTGAAGCAACTCAGGTTTCACAGCCAAATCCCTTTGGAAATGGACAAACGGTTGTCACCACCGACAGTACCGTTGATGTGGCTGAAGAAGACAGCCGCATGTTTATGTTTAATCCGGGAACCACGCTAGATGAGCTCGTTAGAGCGGTTAATTTAGTGGGAGCAGCTCCGTCAGATGTGCTTGCGATACTCGAAGCGTTAAAGATGGCAGGCGCTTTGCATGGTGAATTGATAATAATCTAAATATTGTCAGTTTTATTGGAATGGTGTCATGGAAAAGCTGTCGAACGCATCGCAATTTCTGGATCTTGGAGGCCTAGACTCATTAAGATCTAGAGCCCAAAAAGATGAAACCAGTGCGTTAAAGGAAGTCGCCCAGCAATTTGAAGGGATCTTCGTGCAAATGCTGATGCAAAGCATGCGTGATGCTAATGCTGTGTTTGAATCCGATAGCCCAATGAACAGCCAATACACCAAGTTTTATGAGCAGATGCACGATCAGCAAATGTCGCTCAATCTTTCTGGTGAGGGCATGCTCGGCTTAGCCGATTTAATGGTGCAGCAACTGGATCCCGCTAATAGCCCTATGACACCTGCATCTGTATTGCGTGGTGATATTAATGGTGGCTCTAAAGCGGCAGCGCTGACAATGGATAAGCCCGACATGTTACAAATGCCAAACTCTCAGGTTTCGGGGCTTGATAGTTCGGTGACTCAAATGTCACCGTTTGCAGCAATGACTCCCGCTTCATTAAGCCAAACTATGCAGAGCTCTAGTTTACAGAGCTCTAATTTAAAAAGCCCAACCATACACAGTCAAGCAACGCCAGCACCACATGCATTAACCAGTAGCGCTCAGACTCAA
Source organism: Shewanella sp. 0m-6 (assembly GCF_052977325.1). Taxonomy (NCBI): domain Bacteria; kingdom Pseudomonadati; phylum Pseudomonadota; class Gammaproteobacteria; order Alteromonadales; family Shewanellaceae; genus Shewanella; species Shewanella sp. 0m-6. Next base: position 93,818 of record NZ_JBRIMD010000011.1, on the reverse strand, counting down.
ACATTAGATTCAGTATTGAGTGGCAAAGTGTTGCCGTCAGCGGCAGTCAATAGTGATAAGTCTCAAGCCAACTTTACCAGCCAAGATGAATTTGTTGCCCGTTTATATCCCCATGCACAAAAAGCCGCTGAGGCATTGGGCACTACGCCAGAAGTATTGATTGCTCAGTCAGCGCTAGAAACAGGTTGGGGGCAGAAAATGGTTAAAGGTCATCAAGGGCAGCAAAGCAATAATCTGTTTAACATTAAGGCTGACAACCGCTGGCAAGGCGATAAAGCCTCCGTTAGTACTCTGGAGTATGAGCAGGGCATCGCCGTTAAGCAGCAGGCGAATTTTAGGGTGTATGACGATATAGGCCAAAGCTTTAATGATTTTGTGTCGTTTGTATCTAATGGCGAGCGCTATCAAGACGCCATGAAACAAGCGGCAAACCCACAAGCGTTTATTCGTTCTTTACAAGACGCTGGGTACGCCACCGATCCTAAATATGCCGACAAGGTTATTCAGGTGATGAAAACCATTACTCGAGACTTTAACGATGTCTTGCAAGGGGTTAAGCAATGAAGAAAAGACTTGTTCAATCTCTTGAAGTCGGGAGCCAGTACTCATGTCTTTAGATTTAATGAATATTGCTCGTACAGGTGTACTGGCTTCGCAGTCGCAACTGGCTATTACCAGTAATAACATCGCCAATGCCAATACTGCAGGCTACAACCGTCAGGTAGTGTCACAGTCGACACTGGATTCACAGCGTGTGGGCAATGATTTTTATGGCGCAGGCACTTATGTGTCAGACGTTAAGCGTGTCTACAACGATTATGCGGCGCGCGAGCTTCGCATTGGCTCTACTGCGGTCAGTGAATCACAAACCACCTTTAGCAAGATGAGTGAGCTTGACCAACTGTTTTCGCAAATAGGCAAAGCGGTACCGCAAGGGCTAAATGATTTCTTCGCGAGCATGAACGCGTTGGCCGATATCCCTGGTGATATGGGTCTGCGTGGTTCGTTGTTAACCAGTGCTAATCAGTTAGCTAATAGTGTTAATCAGATGCAAGGTCATCTTGATGGGCAAATGACCCAAACCAACGACCAGATCTCTGCCGTGACCGACCGGATCAATGAGATCAGTAATGAACTGGGCAGTATCAACCGTGAGCTGATGAAGTCTCAAGGTCAAGATATGCAGTTATTAGACAAGCAAGATGCGTTGATCCTTGAGCTCAGTGAGTATGCCTCTGTCAACGTAGTACCACTAGAGTCTGGAGCCAAGAGCATTATGCTCGGCGGTTCGATGATGTTGGTCTCGGGCGAAATGTCGATGCAAATGGGAACCGCCCAAGGCGACCCTTACCCAAATGAGCTGCAAATTACGGCGCAATCGGGTAGCAAGAGCATGATTATTGATGCGAGCAAACTCGGTGGTCAGTTAGGCGCCCTAGTTAATTATCGCGATGAAACATTAATTCCATCGCAAATGGAGCTGGGTCAATTTGCTTTAGGAGTGAGCGATGCGTTTAACCAAGCCCAGGCTCAAGGGTTTGACTTAAATGGCCAAGTGGGTGGCAATATCTTTACCGACATTAACGACCCATCTATGCAACTCGGTCGCGTTGGCGCACTTTCAAGCAATACCGGTAATGCAAATTTAAGCGTTAATATTGATGATGTTGGCAGCCTAAGCGGCAGTAGCTATGAGCTTAAGTTCACCGCACCTTCAAGCTATGAATTAAAAGATGCCGCCAGCGGCAATATTACGCCGCTCACACTCAATGGCACCAAGCTTGAGGGCGCGAACGGCTTTAGTATCAATATCGATGCAGGGGCATTGGCTTCGGGGGACACCTTTGAGATCCGCCCAACATCGAGTGCTGCAGTGTCCTTATCGGTTGAAATGACCGATCCCAAAGGTATTGCCGCCGCAGGTTCAAAGATTACCGCCGATGCGGCCAATACCGGCAACAGTCAAGTGAGCGTGATCAGCATTGATGATAGAAGTGCGGCAAACTTTCCTGTAACGGGCTCTGAATTAACATTTGAAATTGACCCATCAGCCGTACCACCAAGCTTTGAAGTGTTTGATGTTAATGGTACATCACTTGGCGCGGCAGCGGCGTATACGCCACCGACAATCAGTGCTCATGGTTTTACTTTTGAGATTGATTCTACGGCATCGAGTACCGAGAAGTTTAGCTTTGATTTGTCATTTGCCGAAGGTGACAACAGCAATATGGTCAACATGGCTAAGCTCAGCGAGGCCAAGTTGATGAATGGTGGTAAAACCACGCTAACCGATGTGTTTGAGAACACAACCTTAGATGTAGGTAGTAAAACCAAGTCAGCTGAAATGTCTATGGGCTCATCTGAAGCGATTTATAACCAGGCTTACACTCGAATCCAAAGTGTATCAGGGGTAAACCTTGATGAAGAAGCGGCCAATCTCATGCGTTTTCAGCAGTCGTATCAAGCATCGGCACGGATCATGACCACCGCCAATGAGATATTTAACACACTATTTAGCTCATTGCGCTAGCACTGAACGCTTAAATATTTGAGACAGGATTAGGAAATCAGATTATGCGAATTTCAACTGCGCAAATGTTTCATCAAAACATAAATAGTGTGACCCAAAAGCAGTCGCAAACAAGCCAAATCATCGAGCAGTTATCGACAGGGAAGCGAGTGAACACTGCTGGTGACGATCCCGTGGCTTCTGTGGGGATCGGAAATCTAAATCAACAAAATGCAGTGGTCGATCAGTTTCTGAAAAATATTGATTACGCTAAAAACCGCTTGTCAGTGTCAGAGAGCAAGCTTGGCAGTGCAGCAACAATTACCAGTAGTGTAAGAGAGCAAGTCCTTAGGGCGGTGAACGGCACCTTGACCGATTCCGATCGGCAAACTGTTGCCGATGAGATACGCGGCAGCTTAGAAGAACTCATGTCAATTGCTAATAGCAAAGACGAGTCAGGTAATTACCTGTTCAGTGGATTTAATACTGATAGTCAACCTTTTGAGTTTGATGCCAGTGGTAGTGTGGTTTATCACGGTGATAGTGGGGTGCGTGACAGTATTGTTGCGTCTGGCGCGACGATTGGGGCCAATATTCCTGGTGATACCGCTTTTATGAATGCAGCGAATGGGTTAGGCGACTACAGCGTCAATTATTTGGCCACGCAAACTGGTGAGTTTAGTGTTGAAAGCGCAAAAGTGACAGATCCCGCAACCCATGTGCCAGATACCTATACATTCAACATGGTGGGGAATGATTTAGAAGTCAGAGATTCGACAAATGCCGTTGTAACCACGGTTACCGCATTTGACCCCAACACACCAGTATCGTTTAACGGCATCGAAGTTAAACTTGATGGTAAGCCGGCGCCAGGGGACTCATTTACCATGGAACACGCACCAGAGGTGAGTTTACTCGATACCATCAATAGCGCAATTGCACTGATTGAAGATCCAAATAAAGTGAATACACCTGCAGGGCAATCAGAGTTGGCACAAATGTTGAATAATATCGACAGTGGTATGAATCAATTAGATGTTGCACGAGGCGTAGCGGGTAATAGCTTAAAAAGCTTAGACAGTTATGCAGCAACCCATGAAGAAGAGAAAATTGTAAATAACTCGGCTTTATCGATGTTAGAAGATTTAGATTACGCCGAGGCGATAACGCAACTAGAGCAGCAACAGCAGGCTTTGAATGCGGCATCAAGTGTATTTACTAAGGTTGGCACTGTATCACTGTTTGATTATATCTAACCGTGTATGCCAGCTGGATAATAAGAATTCAAATTAACCGAAATTAGCCAAGCCTAAAGTCTTGGCGGTAACTTTAGATAAGGGAAATCATAATGGCTATTACCGTTAATACCAACGTTACATCTATGAAAGCGCAGAAGAACCTTAATACTTCAAGCCAAGGGCTTTCTACATCAATGGAGCGTTTATCAAGTGGTCTTCGCATTAACAGTGCTAAAGATGATGCTGCTGGTTTAGCGATTTCTAACCGCTTGAACTCGCAGGTTCGTGGTCTTGAAGTCGGCATGCGTAACGCTAACGATGCAATTTCTATTGCACAAATTTCCGAAGGCGCGATGCAAGAGCAGACAAACATGCTGCAGCGTATGCGTGACTTGGCAATTCAATCTGAGAACGGTGCAAACAGTGCCGATGACTTAACAGCCATCAAAGAAGAGATGGATCAGCTAGTAACTGAAATTACAGCCATTGGTGACAGTACCGCTTTTGGTAATACAAAGCTGCTTGCGGGTGAGTTCTCTGCGGGTAAGAAGTTCCAAGTTGGTCACCAAGATGGTGAAGACGTAACGGTAACGGTTAAGACTACTAACGCGACAACGCTTTCTGTCGCGGCACTTAACGTGACAACATCTGCAGGCCGTGACGTGGCAATTGGCCAACTTGACGCGGCAATCAAAAACATTGATACCCAACGTGCGGAACTTGGTGCGGTGCAAAACCGTCTTTCACACAATATTAGTAACAGTGCTAATACTCAGGCTAACGTAGCCGACGCTAAGAGCCGAATTGTTGACGTTGACTTTGCCAAAGAAACTGCAGAGATGACTAAAAACCAAGTACTACAGCAAACGGGCAGTGCTATGCTTGCTCAAGCGAATCAGTTACCACAAGTGGCATTATCATTACTGGGCTAATTTAACGTCGGTTATGCTTAACCCTAATTAACTGGGTAATTGCGCATTAAAGATCCATATTGACTGTTTGCACAGTGAATATGGATTTTCTTTTTGTAGCTAAAAGTCGACGCTTGTATCGTTCTTACTTTGCTGTATTTATTGGTTTTTTTAAATTAAATTATTTTTTTCAAAAAAAGCACTAAAGAATAAAAAATCACTGCCGTTAAAGTTACTGTAACCCAATAGACCCGCCTGGCGTAAATAGACAGGCAAGTTTTAAAGCCAGGTATTAAAGAGGAAACAGATTATGGCTATTACAGTAAATACAAACGTGACTTCAATGAAAGCACAAAAGAACTTGAATGCTTCTAGCCAAGGTTTGGCAACTTCAATGGAGCGTCTTTCAAGTGGTCTACGCATTAACGGTGCGAAGGACGATGCAGCGGGTCTAGCTATTTCTAACCGTCTAGATTCACAGGTACGTGGTCTAGAAGTGGGCATGCGTAACGCAAACGATGCTATCTCGATTGCGCAAATCTCTGAAGGTGCAATGCAGGAGCAAACAAACATGCTTCAGCGTATGCGTGACCTAGCAATCCAATCTGAAAACGGTGCAAACAGTGCTGACGATTTAACAGCGATTAAAGCTGAAATGGATGAGCTTGCAACAGAGATTACCTCAATTGGTGATACAACTGCATTTGGTAACACTAAGTTAATGGATGGCGGTTTCTCTACCGGTAAGAAGTTCCAAGTTGGTCACCAAGATGGTGAAGATGTCACGATTACCGTTAAAAAGACCGATGCGACAACACTTTCGGTTGGAACATTAGATGTAACAACTTCAGCGGGTCGTGATGCTGCCATTGGTAAGCTTGATGCGGCAATCAAGAACATTGATGGTCAACGTGCTGAATTGGGTGCGGTTCAAAACCGTTTATCACACAACATCAGTAACAGTGCCAATACTCAAGCTAACGTTGCAGATGCTAAGAGCCGTATTGTTGATGTGGATTTTGCCAAAGAAACTGCTGCGATGACTAAGAACCAGGTGCTACAGCAAACAGGTTCTGCGATGCTCGCACAAGCAAACCAGTTACCACAAGTTGCACTATCTCTTCTTTAATAGGGGCTCTCAATAAGAGAGCAGAACGTTAAAGTAGTAGCCTAAAAGGGAGATTCGTAATGAGTCTCCCTTTGTTGTTTACATTTCAAGGCGTTTAGTACGTCGTTAAATACAGTCTTATGGAGGTGAAGTATGACAATGGATGTAAGTTTCGCTAGTTCCACAAACCCTACAGCTGTAAAATTGGATACGAATAATAGCACTGCAGCTACAGGTTCAGAGCCGTTGCTAAGCTCTGCTTTGAAAAGCAAAGCTGAAGGCGCAATCAGTGGCATATCCTCAACGGAAGAGGCCAAAGAGCAAACGCTAGCGCTTCATGATGTTGCAAATGAGCTTACCGATATGATGTCGTTGATGCGAAAAGGTTTAGCCTTTAAAGTTGATGAACACTCAGGTCAGAATATTGTTAGTGTTATGGATGTAGACTCTGGGGATGTTATTCGCCAGATCCCAAATGAAGAAGCACTTGAGTTAGCGCAAAAGCTAGCAGAAGTGGCTGGATTCTTGCTTAAGACTGAAGCGTAACAGACGCGTCAACAATCAAATTATTTTGTCTAGGGGGCAAAAATGGCATTAACAGCAACCGGTATTGGCTCCGGCTTAGATATCAACACCATTGTTGGGGTGTTAGTTGATGCCGAAAAAGTACCCAAAGAAGCAATTTTTGATAAAACTGAAAAAACGATTGAAGCTAAGGTTTCGGCGATCGGAACACTTAAGAGTCAGTTGTCCACCTTCCAAGATGCTCTTGAAAAGCTGTCAGATCCCGCATCACTAAATATACGCAAAGTGTCTACGGGTGACAGTAGTTACTTCAGCGCTGTTGCTGACAAGAATGCTCAATCTGGTAGTTATCAAATTCAAGTAGAGCAATTAGCGACTTTCCATAAAGTTGCAGGTACTAACGTTGCAGATGCAAGCGCCGCTTTAGGTCAGGGTAAGTTAGATCTTTCTGTTAATGGTAAGGCTTTCTCTATTGAGGTTGAAGCGGGTGACTCGTTAGAGGCTATCGCAAAAAAAGTCAATGATTCTGCTGATAACTCTGGTGTTACGGCAACCATCATTAAGAGTGATGGTGGTAGTCGTTTGGTATTTAGCTCAGATGAGTCAGGTACTGACAACCAAGTGACAGTGAGTGCGACTGATACTGTTGGAACCGGCTTGAACGATATGTTCGGTGCAGGTAATTTGACCGAGTTGCAAGCTGCACAAAATGCGATAGTACACATCGATGGTCAAAAAGTGACCTCGCAAAGCAATGATGTTGAAAATGCGATTGCTGGAGTCACACTCTCTTTGACCGATGCCGATGTCGCTAAGACATCAACATTAAAGATTGAGCAGGATAATGAGGCTGTTAAGGATAACGTTAAAGGTTTTGTTGACGCTTATAACACCTTAATTGACTCAATAAACAAATTATCGAGTTATGACGTAGAAAAAGAAGAAGCGGCGGCGCTACAAGGCGATTCAATGATCCGCTCGATTGAGTCGCAGCTGCGTAATATGATCAGTAACAGGGTCGATGTAGACGGTGAAACCATTGCGCTTTACGATATTGGTATTGAAACCGACCGATATGGCAATATGTCGATTGATGATGCAAAGCTTGATAAAGCCCTTGCTGAAGATATGGGGTCTATCGAGGGCTTATTTGCCACCCCTGATACGGGGATCGCGACCAGCTTAGATAAGGTGGTTGACGGTTACGTTAAATCTGGTGGTTTAATCGATAGTCGAAATAATGCGTTAACGAGCGATAAACAACGTTTAGACGATCAGCGTGAGGCCTTTACTCGTAAGATGGATCTGCTTGAGGCTCGTCTATTTAAGCAGTTTAACGCGATGGACCTGATTGTTGGACAGTTAAACCAGCAGAGTGCGGGTTTGGCTGACAGGTTGAATTCATTACCTGGTGTTGTTAGCCAATAATTATTTAACTTTAGTTAGCTTAGGAGTTTAGTTTGCAGTCATTATCCGAGTTAAATGAAGCGTTGGAAAAAGTGCTTGCCACACTTAATCAAGTGCCTGCTGAAGACAACTCCACCGATGAGTTGGTATCATATTTGCAGGAGTTGGTTGGGAAGCGTCAACTTTTACTCACTAGTATATTTGCTAACGCAACTGATGCAGATGAATCTGAATTGAGAAAGCAATTATTGATAACTCAATCTTTTGAAGCGCAAGCTAAAGTGATTCTGGAGCATAGACAATCACTGCTGTATGCGGGACGTAAAAGTAAACGACAGCTAAATGTTTACAAAGCTATAGATGCTAATAGGTAGGTTTTAATGAGAAGTTCTCTTCAATCATATCGTAAGGTTTCGCTAGAGAGCGAAATAGCAGTGGCGTCACCACATCGCATTATTCAGATGATGTTTGACGGTGCGCTGCAACGTATTGCGCAGAGTCGTTATGCGATTGAACACAATGATCTTGCTAACAAAGGTATATTCATTGGCAAGGCCATCGGTATTATTACAGGCTTACATAATAGCTTGAACATGGACGCGGGTGGGGATGTCGCAAAAAATCTTAATGAGTTATATGATTTTATGTTACGCCGCATTTCAGAAGCAAACCTCAATAATGATGTTAAAGCACTCGATGACGTCAGTGGTATCATTAGAACGATTAAAGAAGGGTGGGATGCTATTCCGGCTGATAAACACCATATAGATTCCCATGCTAATGCAATGTAAGTGTTAGAGATGATAGGGAGGTAATTACGCCTCCTTTTTGTCACCTGTCAATAATATGTCTAACTACTGATTATAAAGTAGAGTTTTTAACCTAAAACTTAGTCTGTTCCTCATAAAATCCATCAGGGGCTTGCTAATAACGGGCTGATAATACACTATTCTATTCGGTAGATATTTGAGAATGAATTTTAGATAACTACCGGCCAGATAATGGCTTGTAAAAATTGGCTTGAGAAAAGCAACGAACACTAATAATTAATGCGCTGAAATATTTAAGCCTAACGGCCTTCGGAATGATGCAAACAGATCAACGAATTCTACTTATCGGTAACCAGTCTGAGCGAATTAATCGCTTGTCGTGTGTATTTGAGTTTTTAGGTGAGCAAGTCGAGCTGATCGATTTTGATAAACTTGAAATGCATACTAAGCAAACGCGTTTTCGTGCGATTGTTTTACCGTCTGAAAATCAATCGAAAGAACTGACTCAGTCTTTGGCTAGTGCGCTTCCATGGCAGCCTATTTTATTGCTCGGTGAAAGAGGCGACGTGAAAGCGTCGAATATTCTTGGAAGCATCGAGGAGCCATTAAACTATCCGCAATTAACTGAATTACTTCATTTCTGTCAGGTCTATGGACAAGTTAAACGTCCAGAGATCCCAACAAGTGCCAATCAGACTAAATTATTTAGAAGTTTGGTCGGTCGCAGTGAAGGCATTGCTAATGTCCGTCACCTTATTAACCAGGTTGCAAGCTCTGAAGCTACAGTTCTAGTTCTTGGGCAATCGGGTACGGGTAAAGAGGTTGTAGCCCGTAATATTCATTATATCTCCGATCGCCGTGATGGCCCGTTTATTCCGGTCAACTGTGGTGCTATCCCTGCCGAGTTATTAGAAAGTGAACTTTTTGGTCACGAAAAAGGCTCATTTACAGGCGCGATTAGTGCCCGTAAAGGCCGTTTCGAACTGGCTGAAAAAGGCACGTTATTTCTAGACGAGATTGGTGATATGCCCCTGCAGATGCAGGTAAAACTGCTACGCGTTTTGCAAGAACGGATGTTTGAACGTGTTGGTGGCAGTAAGTCTATCTCTGCTGATGTTCGCGTTGTCGCTGCCACTCATAGAAACTTAGAAACTATGATTGAAGAGGGCGGATTTAGAGAAGATTTGTATTACAGATTGAATGTTTTCCCTATTGAAATGCCAGCTTTGTGTGAGCGCAAAGAAGATATCCCACTATTACTGCAAGAGTTGGTGAGTCGCGTTTATAACGAAGGCCGTGGTCGAGTTCGTTTTACTCAACGAGCTATTGAGTCATTGAAAGAGCACTCATGGTCTGGCAACGTACGTGAACTTTCTAATCTGGTTGAGCGGTTAACCATTCTCTATCCGGGTGGATTAGTCGATGTAAATGACTTACCGATTAAGTATCGTCATATTGATGTGCCAGAGTATTGCGTAGAGATCAGTGAAGAGCAGCTTGAGCGCGATGCCTTAGCGTCAATTTTTAATGATGAAGAGCCAATCGACATTCCAGAAACCCGTTTTCCAAGTGAATTACCCCCGGAAGGTGTTAATCTGAAAGATCTTTTGGCTGAGCTTGAAATTGATATGATCAGGCAAGCGCTAGATCAGCAAGACAACGTGGTTGCCCGCGCAGCAGAAATGCTCGGTATTCGTCGTACTACGCTAGTTGAGAAAATGCGTAAATACGGTATGGGTAAAGATTGATAAAAGCCGGTTCAAGCTAAGACGAACGCTTCGCTCACGGAAGACGGAACGTTCGCAGGCTCACTTCGAGGACGGACTTCCTCCTGCTAGAGCGCTTCGCTTCTAGGAAAAACACAAGCAAAGACTGTTTAAGCTGAGATGGTTCAAGCTAAGATGGTTTGAATCAAAGTGAACTTTCGATATTTACCTACTTTCTTGAATAAGCCAGAAGATGAGTCTTCTGGCTTTTTTATGGCTCATCGCGGTTTTTCGGCTTTGTATATCAATTATTGCCGTCGTTTTAATCTTTTCCGTAAGCGAAGCGTTCCGTAGTGGCATTCAATTTAATCAAGCTGCCACGTGCCGTGAGGCCTGAGGCTGTTCGTCTCTGCATGCCCGTCTCAGCTTTAACCTAGAACCTAGAAGTCACGAAGTGACGCTCTCGCAGTGGCATTCAATTAAAGTCAATAGTCACGTCCTCGCAGCGCAGCGTCCTTCTTAGCTTTAAACAACTGGCACACTTCCTGCTTCACCCCATTCAAATGCAGTTTTTTTGACGGGGCCACCATGTCCGCTATTCCAAAACCACAAATCGATACAGCTAATGCGACTGATGCCGTTGGCAAAGCACATGTTGTTGATGTCAATGCTGTAAAGCGTCCACAGCTGGTTGATGTGCAGCAGGCCGCGAATATGTCAAATCGCTTGGATCATATTCTGCAGGCGATGCCTTCAGGCGTGGTGATTATAAATGGCGATGGTATGGTCACCGATGCAAATCCCGTCGCGATAGAACTGCTCGGTAGCCCGCTTGAAGGTTTACGTTGGCTACAAATAATAAATCGCGCTTTTTCACCCCAAGATGATGATGGCCATGAGGTTTCTTTACGAAACGGTCGTAGAGTTAAGCTTGCTATTACTCCGCTAACACCAGAGCCTGGGCAGTTAATTGTGTTAACGGATCTAACTGAAACGCGATTGCTGCAAAAAAACCTGTCCCATCTACAACGGTTATCAGCGTTAGGTAAAATGGTGGCAACTCTTGCTCACCAAGTCAGAACGCCGTTAAGTGCAGCACTGCTGTATGCCTCTAATCTTGCAAGCACCAAGATATCTGATGATGCTAGAAAGCGCTTTCAAGGTAAGCTTGTCGATAGACTTAATGAGTTAGAGCATCAGGTCAACGATATGCTGTTAATGGCAAAAGGACGTCAGCAAGAACTTGATAATATTATTGTTATTGAAGAAGTGGTTGATAACGTGTTGAGTAATTGCCAGCCAATCGCAGAGCAAAAGGCTTGTAAGTTGGTTTTTAATAATGAATCAAAGCAAAAAATTAGAGCCAATGATGCCGCTTTGTGTTCAGCAATCAATAATCTAGTGATGAACAGTATCGAAGCGGGCGCAAACCAAATCACGTTACATGCATTTGATACTAATACGGCTCTACACCTTGATGTCATCGACAATGGCAAGGGGCTGGATGCGGCTATGCAACAAAAGGTATTAGAACCTTTTTTTACTACCAAATCTCAAGGTACAGGTTTAGGTTTAGCCGTGGTGCAGTCGGTAGTGAGTAACCATGGTGGAAAGATGCAGTTTAGTTGCCACCCGGGCAATGGCTGCACAGCTTCATTGAAGTTTCCATTGCTGACAACCATCAAAAATGAGCAAGTACTAGGAGAGAGCCAGCATGTCTGAAGGTAAGTTGTTACTGGTAGAAGATGACGCATCACTGCGCGAAGCGTTACTCGATACCTTGATGCTAGCTCATTATGATTGCGTCGATGTTGGCAGTGCCGAAGAAGCCATTTTGACCTTAAAAAGCCAACGCTTTGATATGGTTATTAGTGACGTGCAGATGGAAGGCGTCGGTGGGATAGGTCTGCTTAATTACTTACAGCAGCACCATCCTAAAGTTCCAGTATTGTTAATGACGGCTTATGCAACTATCGATAATGCTGTTAATGCAATGAAGTTGGGTGCGGTGGATTATTTATCAAAGCCGTTTTCTGCCGAAGTATTAGTTAATCAAGTTTCTCGCTATATGCCGGCAAAGGCTGCTGAAGGCACACCGATTGTGGCTGATGAAAAGAGCTTGGCGTTATTGGCTCTGGCGCAGCGCGTAGCGGCCTCTGATGCATCTGTGATGATTATGGGACCAAGTGGCTGTGGTAAAGAGGTGTTGGCTCGATATATTCATCAAAATAGTCAACGCGCCGAGCAGCCATTTGTGGCGATTAACTGCGCAGCAATCCCTGAAAATATGCTCGAGGCTACCCTGTTTGGCTACGAGAAAGGAGCGTTTACTGGCGCCTATCAAGCGTGTCCAGGTAAGTTTGAGCAAGCACAAGGTGGCACCTTATTACTCGATGAGATCTCTGAGATGGAGGTGGGGCTGCAGGCAAAACTGTTGCGTGTACTACAAGAGCGCGAAGTTGAACGTTTAGGCGGGCGTAAAACGATAAAGCTTGATGTTCGGGTGCTTGCTACTTCTAATCGTGATTTAAAAGCCATGGCAACATCGGGCGAGTTTAGAGAAGATCTGTATTATCGTATCAACGTATTCCCGCTGACCTGGCCTTCACTTAATCAACGTCCAGCCGATATTTTGCCCTTGGCAAGGCATCTACTGCAACGTCATGCATTGATTGCTAATTACAGTGAGTTACCCGAATTAAGCGAATGCGCATCACGACGTTTATTGACTCATCGCTGGCCTGGCAATGTGCGAGAGCTTGATAACGTAATTCAAAGAGCCTTGATTCTATGCACTGCAAAAGAAATAACGGCAGCAGACATTATTATCGATTCAGTAGAATTAGATTTTAACCCTGAAAGCACACCTTTAGTTGTTAATAAACCCGCAGAGCTTGAAGGTTTAGGTGATGAGCTTAAAGCACAAGAGCATGTGATTATTTTAGAAACCTTGACTCAATGTAATGGCAGTCGAAAGTTAGTTGCTGAAAAACTTGGCATCAGTGCCAGAACGCTGCGCTATAAGATGGCAAAAATGCGCGACTCAGGAATTCAAATACCTGCTTAAAAGCTAAGACGAACGCTTCGCTCACGGAAGACGGAACGTTCGCAGGATCTCTCACAGAACGCTGCGCTGACGGTACAAGCTGAGAAGGTACAAGCTGAGATGAGAGCACATAAAATAATTTTTTGTAGGTTGGGCTTCAGCCCATCAATCAAGGAGGCACACACAAGGTTTGTCGGGATAAATCCCGACCTACGTTAAAAAAGGGCTAGGAAGAGACGGTACAAGCTTTTCCGGCTTTATCGTCTCAGCTCTATTCGGCTCTAAATCGTTTATGCTTTAATTGGCTTTTGCGTAAGCGAAGCGTTCCGTAGTGACATTCAATTAAATCAAACAGTCACGTGCCGTCAGGCCGCAGGCCGTTCGTCTATTGTTTTCCCGTCTCTGTTTTTAACGTCTTGGCTTTTTCTCGTTCTCTAGAAGTCACGAAGTGGCGCTCTCGAAGTGACGCAGTCACGTCCTCGCAGCGTAGCGTCCTTCTTGGCACTTCCCCTTCTTTTTACAAACTGGCAAGCTATTTGCTTTATCTCGCTATATCAACATTTTCGTCAAGAAAACGACATGGGAGCTAAGTATGCAAATTGGTGCGAATTCATTACTGCAAGAGATGCAGTCACTTAATGGTCAAATTGGTACTTCAAGCATTCAAACGGGCATTGCGCGCCAGGTTCAAAATACTTCAGGTAGTGATTTTGGTCAGCTGCTGTCGCAAGCTGTTGGAAATGTAAGCGAACTTCAATCAAATGCTGCTAATCTCGCCACTCGGCTCGATATGGGAGATACCACAGTCACTTTATCTGATACCGTGATCGCTAGAGAAAAATCAAGCGTTGCTTTTGAAGCAACCGTGCAAGTGCGCAATAAGCTCGTAGAAGCTTATAAAGAAATTATGAGTATGCCTGTTTAGGCCGTTATTACGTAGAAACAGGGTGCAATAGTGAGTACAGAAATGGTCGTAGGTACAGGTTCTGGTTCTGGTTTAGCAACCAACCCGCAAACATCAGGTGTTCAAGAAGAACATAAGCCTGGCTTAATGGGGTCCTTAGGTGGCGTCGATATGTTACGCCAAGTGACGATGATTTTGGCGCTTGCTATCTGTCTAGCCTTAGCTGTTTTTGTGATGATCTGGGCTCAAGAACCCGAATATCGCCCCCTAGGGCAGATGAGTACCGCTGAAATGGTGCAGGTACTTGATGTTTTAGACAAAAATCAGGTGAAATATGAGATCCAGGGTGACGTGGTTAAAGTGCCCGAGGATAAGTATCAAGATGTAAAGATGATCTTAAGTCGTGAAGGCTTAGATAGTGCTGCGAATAAAGATGATTTCTTATCTAAAGATAGTGGCTTTGGCGTCAGTCAGCGTATGGAGCAAGCGCGCTTAAAGCACAGCCAAGAACAAAATCTTGCCCGTACCATCGAAGAATTAAAAAGCGTGACCCGCGCAAAAGTGATTCTAGCCTTACCGAAAGAAAACGTATTTGCTAGAAACCGTTCAAAACCTAGTGCAACGGTTGTAGTGAGTACAAGGCGCAGTGGTTTAGCTCAAGAAGAAGTCGACTCCATTGTCGATATCGTGGCTTCTGCGGTGCATAACCTTGAGCCCAATAAAGTCACCGTGACCGATGCTAACGGCCGCTTACTTAATTCTGGCAGTCAAGACGGCGTATCAGCTATTGCTCGACGTGAGCTTGAAATTGTTCAGCAGAAAGAATCAGAATATCGCAATAAAGTTGAGTCGATTCTGATGCCAATCTTAGGTCCTGAGAACTTCACATCTCAAGTTGATGTCAGCATGGATTTCACCGCGGTTGAACAAACTGCCAAGCGCTATAATCCAGACTTACCAGCATTAAGAAGCGAGATGGTTGTAGAGAACAATTCCAATGGCGGCATTAGTGGCGGGATCCCTGGCGCCTTATCAAATCAACCTCCAATGGCATCAGATATTCCTCAGGAAGTTAATGCAACAGAATCGGTAAAGCAAACATCGGGTAGTAGCCACAAAGAGGCGACACGTAATTTCGAACTCGATACCACTATTAGCCATACTCGTCAGCAAATTGGCACACTACGTCGTGTCAGTGTTTCCGTGGCTGTTGATTTTAAAAATGCGCCAATGGCAGAAGATGGCAGTGTTAACCGGGTGCCGCGGACTGAGCAAGAACTTGCCAATATCCGCCGCTTACTAGAAGGTGCTGTCGGTTTTAATACCCAGCGCGGTGATGTGATTGAAGTGGTTACCGTGCCATTTATGGATCAGCTTATCGAGGCCGCTCCAGCGCCTCAATTGTGGGAGCAACCTTGGTTTTGGCGTGTGATAAAGCTCGTACTGGGAGCATTAGTGGTTTTGGTCTTGATCCTTGCTGTAGTGCGCCCAATGCTGAAAAAATTAGTATACCCAGATAGCGTCAACATGCCGGATGAGCCATCGGTAGGTGGTGAATTAGCAGAAATTGAAGATCAATACGCTGCAGATACCTTAGGCATGTTGCAGCGCCCTGAAGCGGAATACAGTTATGCTGATGACGGTTCTATTATGATCCCGAACCTGCACAAAGACGATGATATGATCAAAGCGATCCGCGCACTGGTGGCTAATGAGCCTGAACTATCGACACAAGTTGTGAAAAACTGGTTACTTGAAGATGACAAATGATATTAGTGTAGAAGCGAAAACGGCGCCTGGCTTTAAGCCCAGTGACTTAAGTGGTATCGAGAAGACCGCCATTTTACTGCTAAGCCTGAGTGAAAGTGATGCGGCATCGATTTTAAAGCATCTAGAGCCAAAGCAAGTGCAAAAGGTCGGTATGGCAATGGCAGCGATGCAAGACTTTGGTCAAGAGAAGGTCATTGGTGTTCACAAGCTATTTTTAGATGATATTCAAAAGTATTCATCGATTGGATTTAATAGCGAAGAGTTTGTGCGTAAGGCGTTAACAGCAGCATTAGGTGAAGACAAAGCGGGTAACCTAATCGAACAGATTATTATGGGCAGTGGTGCCAAAGGTCTTGATTCACTTAAGTGGATGGACGCGCGTCAAGTTGCCACCATTATCCAAAATGAGCACCCGCAAATTCAAACTATTGTTTTATCTTATCTTGAGCCTGATCAAGCGGCTGAGATTTTCGCCCAGTTCCCAGAAAATACCCGTTTAGATTTGATGATGCGTATTGCTAACCTTGAAGAGGTTCAGCCGGCTGCACTGCAAGAGCTTAACGACATCATGGAGAAACAGTTTGCCGGTCAAGGCGGGGCGCAAGCCGCTAAGATGGGCGGCTTGAAGGCGGCAGCCAATATCATGAATTACCTCGATACTGGGGTTGAAAGTCACTTGATGGAAACAATGCGCGAATCTGATGAAGAGATGGCGCAGCAGATCCAAGACTTGATGTTTGTGTTTGAAAACCTAAGCGATGTCGATGATATCGGCATTCAAGTATTGCTACGAGAAGTACAGCAAGACGTATTGATGAAGGCACTTAAAGGTGCAGATGAACAGCTGAAAGATAAGCTACTCAGTAATATGTCTAAACGCGCAGCCGAGCTACTTAGAGATGACCTAGAAGCAATGGGCCCAATCAGGATCAGTGAAGTTGAAGTCGCTCAGAAAGAGATCCTATCTATTGCTCGTCGTTTGAGTGATAGCGGCGAGATCATGCTAGGCGGCGGAGGCGGTGACGAGTTTCTATAATGACAGAACCTAAAGAGCCTCAAGGCGCCAGTGTGAATACGACTGACGAATTTTCCCATTGGGAACTGCCTGAAGTTAGGCAAGAAATTAATCCCTCCTCGCTGAATATGTTTGGTCGTAACAGCTTGCAAATACAGGTTGACGATCCCATTGAGTCAGAAGTTATTTTGCCGCCAACCTTAAGTGAGATTGAAGATATTCGTGCTCATGCAGAGCAAGAAGGCTTTAGTGAGGGGATGGATAAAGGCTTTAGTGAAGGCCTTGAAAAAGGGCGTTTACAAGGATTAGAGCAGGGCCATGGTGAAGGCTATTCTCAAGGCCAGCAACAAGGCTACGAAGAAGGGCTAAAAACGGCAGCCGAACAACTGCAACGTTTTGAAAGTCTACTGAGTCAGTTCGAAGCGCCATTAGCATTATTAGATACTGAAATTGAAAAAGAACTGCTCGCCACCTCGATGACGCTCGCCAAGGCTGTAATAGGCCATGAGCTTAAGACTTACCCTGAGCATATTTTATCGGCACTACGCCAAGGTGTTGATTCTTTGCCGATAAAAGAGCAAAGAGTCAATATTCGTGTCACTCCAAGCGATGAAGCCTTAATTGGCGAGTTATACACTCAAGCCCAGTTAGAACGAAACCGCTGGGAAATAGAAGCCGATCCAAGTCTAAGCCCTGGTGACTGTATTATTGACAGTGTTCGAAGTCATATTGATATGACGGTAGAAACCCGTATTGGCCATGTTTTTGCTGACCTTGATAAGCACCAACAAGATCTTTTACAGATGAAAGAGCAGCAAGAAGAAGCGTTACTTAAAGCAAGGCAACATAAAGCTGAGCAACACGCCGACTATCATGCCTCAATGACGTCAGAGCTTAACCGCGCGACTCACGAGCAAGTACTTGATGCGTCACAGGCACAAGCCTTAGGTGAGCAGGCTGCAGTGATAGATAATCAGGCCGCGGTGCTAGACAATCAGACTCAAGCTGCAGAACTCCAAAGCCAAATAACAGAACACAGCGAGCAAGTGCCTGCTGGAAGCCACTAAAGCAACTGAAGCAACCGAAGCCACTAAAGTAACTGAAGCAACTGAAGCAATTAAGGTGAACATGCCGACCCGTCAGCACCAATTACGTAATAAGCTGGCTCAACACCAGCAAAAAATCCATCCATTTTTGGTTGAAGCGAGTGGCCAGCTGGTGCGAGTGGTTGGTTTAACCTTAGAAGCCACTGGGTGCCGCGCTGCAGTTGGCAGCCTATGCGCTATCGAAACCATGGCGGGTAGCCTCATTGCCGAGGTCATAGGTTTTGACGATCAATTACTGTACCTCATGCCCATCGAAGAGTTGCGTGGCGTGCTGCCGGGAGCCAAAGTGACTCCACTTGGTGAGCAATCGGGATTAAACGTCGGCCTATCTCTTCTGGGGCGGGTACTCGATGGCAGCGGTCAGCCCATCGACGGCTTAGGTAACTTGAAAACAGATCAAAGAGCCTCTAGCCATGTTGCCGCAATTAACCCACTTACAAGGCGTGCCATTAGTGAGCCACTCGATGTTGGCGTAAGAGCCATTAACGCCATGTTGACCGTGGGTAAAGGCCAGCGTATGGGCTTGTTTGCGGGCTCGGGGGTCGGTAAAAGTGTGCTGCTTGGAATGATGACCCGCGGGACAACGGCAGACATTATCATCGTGGGGTTAGTGGGTGAACGTGGCCGCGAAGTAAAAGAGTTTATTGAAGAGATTTTAGGCCCAGAGGGACGTGCACGATCTGTTGTCGTGGCAGCACCTGCCGATACGTCACCGCTTATGCGTCTTCGCGCTTGTGAAACCTCTACTCGCATCGCCGAGTATTTTCGCGATTTGGGCTATAACGTATTGTTACTAATGGATAGCTTAACTCGCTATGCGCAAGCACAACGTGAAATCGCCCTTGCTGTGGGTGAGCCGCCGGCAACCAAAGGCTATCCGCCATCGGTATTTGCCAAACTGCCTAAATTGGTTGAGCGAGCCGGTAATGGTGGCGGTCAACAAGGCTCAATTACTGCGTTTTATACCGTATTAACTGAAGGCGATGATTTGCAAGATCCTATTGCCGATGCGTCAAGAGCCATTCTCGATGGTCATATCGTATTGTCACGCAGCCTAGCCGACTCAGGACATTATCCGGCTATCGATATCGAAGCATCAATTAGCCGTGTCGCACCTATGGTTATCAGTCCAGAGCACTTAGAGGCGATGCGAAAAGTTAAACAGGTTTACTCTCTGTATCAGCAAAACAAAGATTTGATCTCCATTGGTGCCTATAGCCAAGGTAGCGATCCACGCATCGATAATGCGATTCGCTTACAACCCGCGATGAACGCGTTTTTAAGGCAAACCATGAAAGACTCGATAACGTTTGATAGTAGCACCTTAATGCTGAGCCAATTGGGGGCGCAATGTCAGGCTTAACTTTTAAGCAGACCTCAATCATTAAGACCTTAGCCATTCAGGTGTTAGCCACTCAGACGTTAGCTCATCAGTGCTCAGGCAATAACAGAGTAGACTATCATGACTAAACCCGATCCACTGCATATGGTGCTTAAGCTGACGCAAGATGCCGAAGAGCAGGCTTCACTGCAGCTTCGCTCGGCGCAACTTGAGCTGCAAAGACGTCAAAGTCAGCTTGAAGCGCTGCAAAATTATCGTCTCGACTATATGAAAC
This sequence comes from Shewanella sp. 0m-6, assembly GCF_052977325.1. Classification (NCBI taxonomy): domain Bacteria; kingdom Pseudomonadati; phylum Pseudomonadota; class Gammaproteobacteria; order Alteromonadales; family Shewanellaceae; genus Shewanella; species Shewanella sp. 0m-6. Next base: position 74,187 of record NZ_JBRIMD010000011.1, on the reverse strand, counting down.
AGATGGAGCAGCAACAGGGGCAAAGCATTAGCGCCAGCCATTATCACCAATTTCATCAATTCGTACGTCAAATTGATGCGGCAATCGTGCAGCAGGTCAATACGGTGAAAGATGCCGATACTCAAAGGCAACACCGCCAAGCATATTGGCAAGAGAAACAACAAAAGCGTAAAGCGGTGGAGTTGTTACTCGCCAATAAAGCAGAAAAAGCCAAGCTTGCTGAATTACGCAGCGAACAAAAAATGGTAGATGAACTTGCATCGCAGCAGTTTTACCGTAAGCGGCAGCGTTAATTCTCAGCAGTTACCCACCTAAATAATCCCATTTATCCCTGATACAGAGCTCGTGTTAAAGCGCTCGTAATTAAGATCTCCTAATTAGAGAGCTCAGTATTTATTTTTTGACAGCATTCATTTCACTGTTGATAGAGCAATATTGGCTCTTTTAGGTTATCCCTTCATTGATCTGTATCCCTGCAATAACGAGCGATTAAAGGCTGCGTTTGCTTTTGGCACTATTATTGCTTTCTATTGTGTTGACTGCCCCAATTCAGCCGATATTTTGACATATTCCCTCGTAGGTCGGTTTGATGAGTTAACCCTAACGGAGACGTAATGCAGCAGATGAACAACATTTTACTCAGTGGCTCAGAACATAGTAAAAAGGCCACTGAAAATAACAATAAATCTTTGGAGCCATCTCTTAAACCTAGGGCTAACTCTGAAGGTAATTCTGAAGTTGGTAGCTTTTCGGCTGCGCTGGAAAAAGCGGGTAAACAGACTGACACTAAGGCAGAGTCAGCTTCTTCAGCAGTTGATAAGCAATCATCAAGTGCGAGTTCAAGTTTAGAAATTACAGCAGAAAGCAACATTCAGGCACAAGCCAAGGCTGAGAGTGCTACTGATGATGTCAGCCAGGTGTTTGCCCAGATCAATCTTGCAAATAATTTTGGTAGTGAAGTTCAGCTTGCCGCCAACGGCGAAAGCTTGCCGCTACAAGTGGCATCAGAAGCGACTTCAGAAGAGACATTAGCAAGTGAGCTTGAAGCGAGCAAACTTGCAGGCGATATCTTAACGGCGTTGAGTCAAGAGTCAGGCTTGTCAGAGCAAGAGCTAACTCAGCTTTCTGCCGCAGAGTTACACAAGCTGTTGCAGCAAAGCCAAATTTTAGATGCTAATGGCGAATTAACAGCGGAGTTTGCTGTTACGGCTAATGTTAATCTCGACTTGGGGGCTAATTCGCAGCCAAAACAGCAAGAGGTTGGGCTAGCCGGTCAAGCGGGAGTGACTGATAAAGCCGGTCTTGCCAATATTGCAACGGACCCTGAGGCGCTTCACTCTGCTCTAAAAAGCGCTGACGCGAATACGAAAAATGAGCCTCGCGACATTTTCGGTAAAGAGCTTGCCGGGTTATCTCAATTACAGTCTCAGTCTCAATCCCAATTACAGAAAGCCAGTGGTGAGCAGCTAAAAAATGCCGATGCCAGCAGCCAAACGATGACTAATCAGTTGGCTGCAACCGAACAACTTAAAACGGCTGAATTGTCGGTGCGAATGATGTCATCGCAAACGGGACAAGAGGCAAGTTTAACCGGTGCTGACGCAGCTCAGGATCTTAAAGCGTTAACGGGTTTGCAGGGGCAATCATTACAGCAGCAAGCAGGAGTGCAGCGTCAAGAAATACCACAGCTGCAATTGTCATTGAAACAAGGTGCTGAACAAACACCGCCAATGCAACAGATGATCCAGCGTTTCTCACCGATGATGAATCAGCAGCTGATCACCATGGTTAGCAACGGGGTACAACATGCTGAAATTCGCCTAGATCCACCAGAGCTTGGCCATATGATGGTGCGCATTCAAGTCCAAGGTGATACCACTCAAGTTCAATTTCAAGTAAGTCAGCATCAAACTCGTGATCTGGTTGAGCAAGCAATGCCAAGGCTGCGTGAGATGCTGGCAGAGCAAGGGATGCAGTTAACCGATGGCCAAGTGTCTCAAGGGGGCGGTGGAAATACCGACGGTGAACAAGGTAACGGTCGCAAAAATGACAGTGGTATGGCCGAAACGGATGAAATTTCAGCAGAAGAGTTGCTCGCAAGGTCAAATCTATCAACAAGTTCGGCATCAGGTATAGATTATTACGCATAAGCAGGTAATCTATAGCGGCTTAAGAATATTGATAAGAGTGATGACGTCGCTCTGCACTCCAGTTAGGGAAGAAAAATGGCAGAAGAAGCAACATTAGAACTAGAAGATAGCGCTGAGCCTCGCAGTAAAAAGAAGCTCATTTTATTCGGCGCAATTGCTATGGTGCTAATGACCATTATCGCTATTACAGCATGGATGTTATTGCGCTCAGATGATGTTGCAGAGGTTGCAGGTACGGGCGATACCGCTGTTGAATCTGCCTCAAGAAGCGGAGAAGCGTTTTATGCGGCTATGCCCAGACCATTTTTGTTCAATTTACCAGATAATGGCCGAACCCGCTTAGTCGAAATTAAAGTGCAATTAATGGTTCGTGGTAATGACGATGACACTTTGATTAAAAAGCATATTCCGTTAATTGAAGATGCACTGCTTACCACATTTAGTGGTGCTGATATCCAGAAGCTCAGCTCTCCTGCTGGTAAGGATGAATTACGTCTGTTAGCGCTGCGAAATGTACAAAATACCCTGCAGCCCGTAACTGGCCGCACAGTGGTAGAAAAAGTCCTATTTACCGGTTTTGTCATGCAATAAGTTGTGTGAAAAAGTAATTATTTTATATAAGCAAAGGCGATATCGTGAGTGATTTATTAAGCCAAGACGAAATTGATGCACTGCTCCACGGAGTCGATGATGTCGATGACGATATTATTGACGACAATGAGCTCGATGCACGTTCATATGATTTCTCGTCGCAAGACAGAATTGTACGTGGTCGTATGCCGACGCTCGAGATCGTCAATGAGCGTTTTGCTCGGCACTTGCGGATCAGCATGTTTAATATGATGCGCCGTGCGGCAGAAGTGTCGATTAACGGCGTGCAAATGCTTAAGTTTGGTGAGTATGTCCATACCCTGTTCGTGCCAACCAGTTTAAATATGGTGCGTTTTAGCCCTTTAAAAGGTACCGCGTTAATCACCATGGAAGCCCGTCTCGTTTTTATTCTGGTAGACAACTTCTTTGGTGGTGATGGCCGTTTTCATGCCAAGATTGAAGGCCGCGAATTTACCCCTACCGAGCGTCGTATCGTACAACTGCTGCTAAAGATTATCTTTGAAGATTATAAAGACGCCTGGGCGCCAGTCATGGATGTGCAGTTTGATTATCTTGACTCTGAAGTCAATCCGGCAATGGCCAATATTGTGAGCCCTACTGAAGTGGTTGTGGTGAGTTCATTTCATATTGAGGTTGACGGTGGCGGCGGTGATTTTCATATCACAATGCCGTACTCGATGATTGAGCCTATTCGAGAACTGCTCGATGCGGGTGTGCAAAGTGATACGCAAGATACCGATATGCGTTGGTCACAGGCACTGCGTGATGAAATCATGGATGTTGATGTGGGGATCGATGCGACCATTGTTGAGCATAAACTCACTCTAAGAGAAGTTCTGGCGTTTAAAGCGGGTGACGTTATCCCGGTTGAACTGCCCGAGCACATCATCTTGAAAGTCGAAGATTTACCGACTTATCGTTGTAAGATGGGAAGAACAAAAGAAAATTTAGCATTAAAAATTTGCGAAAAAATTCCAAGACCAGAAACGGTTAAGACAGAATTACAGCTAGTGACCCACAAAGGCCGTGGGCGCGAACGTTCAGATATATAAGGTGAAGGGTAAATGAGTACAGATACAGATGATTGGGCTTCAGCAATGGCTGAGCAAGCGATTGAAGAAGCTAAAGCTGTTGAATTCGATGAGTTTAACAACGATAGTGCGCCGTTAAGTGAAGAAGAAGCATCTAAGCTCGACGCGATTATGGATATCCCTGTCACTATTTCGATGGAAGTCGGTCGTAGTTTTATCAATATTCGTAATTTACTGCAGTTAAATCAGGGTTCAGTCGTCGAGCTCGACAGGGTCGCGGGTGAGCCTCTCGATGTGATGGTTAACGGTACCTTGATTGCCCATGGTGAGGTGGTAGTCGTCAACGATAAGTTCGGTATTCGTCTAACGGATGTCATTAGCCAAACAGAGCGAATTAAAAAGCTGAAGTAAAAGGGACGTTTAATGAGCTTTCAACTGGTATTAGCCGGAGTGAGTAGTGCGGCAGCTCAAGCTGAAACACCTGCTTCACCAACGAGCATCGCTACGCTTTCAAGCATGGTAGGTGGTTTGATCCTTGTATTGCTATTAATTTTCTTCTTAGCTTATTTGGTCAGACGTTTTAACTTAGTCCCCAGTAGCCAAGGGGTGTTAAAAACAATCGCTGTGACGCCTCTAGGGCAAAAAGAGAAACTGGTATTGGTTGAGGTTGCAGGTCAACAATATCTACTTGGAGTCACACAACAGCAAGTGAGCCTCATTGATAAATTAGCGCAGCCTGTTGAAATATCTGGCGAGTCATTTGCCAGCCGACTTCGTCAAGCTAAGTCATCATGATGAAGTGGATTTTACTTCTGGCCGGATTAGCGCTGACTCTTATAGCACCCACTGCACTTGCTGAAAACGGTATATTGCCAGCCGTGACGGTCTCAACGGGGGCCGATGGTTCAACGCAATACTCTGTGACCATGCAGATTTTGCTATTAATGACCGCGCTAAGTTTCATTCCTGCGATGGTCATTATGTTGACTTCGTTTACCCGTATTATTGTGGTGCTGTCGATTTTACGTCAAGCGATTGGTTTACAACAGACCCCGTCTAATCAGGTGTTGATTGGCATCAGTATGTTCATGACATTCTTTATTATGTCGCCAGTATTCGACAAGATATACGTTCAAGCGGTTAAGCCTTATATCGAGCAAGGTATGCCGCTGCAAGATGCCTTTACAACCGGGCAAGGGCCACTTAAAGATTTTATGTTGGCCCAGACTCGAAACTCGGATCTAAACACATTTATTGAAATCTCGGGTTATCAAGGCATTGTTGAGCCAGAAGATGCTCCAATGACCGTCATTATTCCGGCATTTATTACCAGTGAGCTAAAGACGGCCTTCCAGATCGGCTTCATGTTGTTTGTGCCGTTTTTGGTGCTCGATTTGGTGGTAGCCAGTATCTTAATGGCCATGGGTATGATGATGTTGTCACCTATGATTGTATCATTGCCATTTAAGATCATGTTATTCGTACTCGTTGACGGTTGGAGCCTAGTGATGGGCACCTTAGCCAACAGTTTTGGATTGTAGGTAAGCCATGAGTCCAGAGTCACTAATTGATATCTTTCGAGAAGCACTGGCCGTGATTGTGATTATCGTGTCGATGATTATTGTGCCTGGTCTTATCATAGGTTTAGTCGTGGCTGTCTTTCAGGCGGCAACGTCCATTAACGAGCAAACCTTAAGTTTTCTACCTCGTTTACTGACCACGTTATTAGCACTCATGTTAATGGGGCATATGCTGGTTCAGATGATGATGGATTTCTTTTTCCAGATGGTGGATATGATCCCCCAAGTCATAGGTTAACTATTTACAGGTGCTTATGAACATCGATTGTTATTTCCCGATGGTGAAAAAGAGCGGCTCACAGGTAATGATTAATCTGTATAGCAAGTTCTTAATGAATACGCGGAATTAATTATGGAGATCTTGCTCGATACCATCATGAACGGCATCGCAGGTTACATGTGGCCTTTAACGCGAATTTCCAGCATGTTTATGGTGATGGTCGTCTTTGGTGCAACGACGACTCCCACTAGAGTAAGGTTATTACTGTCTGTTGCCGTTACGGTTGCTGTCGCTCCAGTACTGCCTACTATGCCCACAATCGATCTATTTTCATTGAGTGCAGCCTTTATCACCGCACAGCAAATTGTTATTGGCGTCGCGATGGGGTTTGCCACACAATTGCTAATGCAGACCTTTGTCCTTACCGGTCAGATCATCGGTATGCAGACCAGTCTAGGTTTCGCCTCTATGGTCGATCCCAGCTCGGGACAACAAACCCCAGTTATTAGTAACTTCTTCTTACTGCTCACCACCATGATTTTCTTAGCGGTAGATGGTCACCTGTTATTGATAAAAATGGTGATCGCCAGCTTTGATTCTATCCCGGTGTCTATGCAAGGGTTAAGTCTGGCGAGTTACCGCCTATTTACCGAATTTGTGGGCTATATGTTTGGTGCAGCCTTGACGATGTCGCTATCCGCTATTGTGGCGCTGCTCACCATTAACTTGTCATTTGGTGTAATGACGCGCGCCTCACCACAGTTAAATATCTTCTCTATCGGCTTTCCTGTCACCATGATTGCAGGCTTGTTTATTCTTTGGCTAACTTTGTCACCCATCATGACGCATTTTGATGAAGTGTGGCGTGAAGTTCAGCTACTACTTTGTAATGTACTTGAGCTGCAATGCCGCGCCGATGGTGGGCTGTAATCATGCTTTATGGCGAATGTGTTCACGTTACAAGGTGGAGGGCGGCTATAAATGGCTGAAAACGATAGTAGCCAAGAAAAAACAGAGGAAGCCACCTCCAGAAAGTTGCAACAGGCAAAAGACAAAGGGCAGGTTGCACGCTCAAAAGATCTAGGAACTTCTGCCGTACTGATCGCGGCTTCGGTAGGCTTGTTAATGACTGGCCCCGATATCGCACAGGCGATGCATAACATCATGACGAAGTTATTTACGCAGAGTCGTGACGAGATTTTTGATACCAATCAGATGATGAATGTTTGGGGGATGGTAGGCACTGAACTTGCGGTCCCGTTGATGGGTTTTATTGCGTTTTTAGCCTTAATCGCATTTGCAGGTAATGTCGCCCTTGGTGGCATGTCATTTTCGGTTAAAGCTTTTATGCCCAAGGCCAGCAAAATGAGCCCTATGGCTGGGTTTAAGCGGATGTTTGGCGTGCAAGCCTTGGTTGAACTTACTAAAGGTATTGCTAAGTTCTCTGTGGTCGCCATTACTGCCTATCTATTATTGACCCTCTATTTAGATGATATTTTGATGCTGTCGCAAGATCACTTGCCAGGCAATATTTACCATGCTCTGGACATAGTGGTATGGATATTTATTTTACTTTGCGCATCCACTTTCCTGATCGTCATTATTGATGTGCCATTTCAGATTTGGAATCATGCCAAACAGTTAAAGATGACCAAGCAAGAAGTGAAAGACGAATACAAGGACACCGAAGGAAAGCCAGAGGTGAAAGGACGCATTCGTCAGTTACAACACGAGATGTCTCAAAGGCGGATGATGGGTGAAGTGCCCAATGCCGACGTTATTGTTGTTAACCCTGAGCATTACGCAGTGGCGGTTAAATACGATGCGACTCGTTCTACGGCCCCTTTTGTTGTGGCAAAAGGCGTGGATGAAGTGGCGTTTAAAATCAGAGAAATTGCTAGAGAGCACGACGTGGCAATAGTCTCAGCTCCGCCACTGGCACGTGCTATTTTTCATACTACTAAAATTGACCAAGAGATCCCTGAAGGGTTATTCACTGCAGTGGCTCAGGTGCTTGCTTATGTATTCCAATTACGACAATACCAAAAAGGCAAGGGCAGGCGTCCTAATCCTGTTCCAATTAAACAGCCGATCCCAGATGAATTAAAACATTAAAGTCCTTTTTATGCCCAAAAATCAACCACTCGCAACGTCAGATATTCTTTGCTAGTCGCTTTCAGGTTATAGTCGCGACAATTCTTATAAAAATAATTGGTACAGTATTTGCTGTATTGGCGTTAGACGTCAAAGATCGGACTCAGGGTGAATGGAACTTAAAGCAAGTCTAGGCCAATTAAAACAGATAAAGCCTGCGCATTTAAAAGGTATTGGTACGCCGTTATTGGTTTTAGCCGCTCTGGCTATGATCATTTTACCTATGCCCGCGTTCCTGCTCGATATCCTTTTTACCTTCAATATCGCACTGGCACTCGTGGTACTCCTCGTTGCCATTTACAGCGACAGACCGCTAGATTTTGCTGCATTCCCTACCGTTTTGCTGGTGGCAACCCTACTCAGGCTTGCACTGAACGTTGCCTCAACGCGTGTGGTCCTGCTTGAAGGCCATAATGGTGGTGACGCGGCAGGTAAGGTGATTGAGGCCTTTGGCTCTGTGGTGATTGGTGGCAACTATGCCGTTGGTCTAGTCGTGTTTTTAATCCTTATTATTATCAACTTTGCCGTTGTGACAAAAGGCGCGGGGCGAATATCTGAGGTAAGTGCTCGCTTTACCCTAGACGCCATGCCAGGTAAGCAGATGGCGATTGATGCCGACTTAAACGCTGGCTTATTAACGCAAGAAGAAGCGCGTTCTCGCCGCGCTGAAGTGACCCGTGAAGCCGACTTTTACGGTGCCATGGACGGTGCGTCAAAATTTGTAAAAGGTGATGCGGTCGCCGGTATATTAATTCTTGTGATTAACATTGTGGGCGGTTTTATTATTGGTATCGCTCAGCATGATTTATCTTTCTCTGCGGCAGTTGAAATTTATACCCTATTAACGATTGGTGATGGCCTAGTGGCGCAGATCCCCGGTCTACTCTTATCTATTGCCGCGGCTTTGATGGTAACGCGTCAAAATGAATCCGGTGATATGGGCGAAATGGTTATGGGGCAGATGTTTGACAGTCCCAAGGCGCTAGCCATCGCTTCAGGCGTGATGTTCGTGATGGGCATTGTGCCAGGTATGCCACATTTGGTGTTCTTATCATGTGCAGCGGCAGCTGGCGCGGGCGCTTACTTCATTAAGAAAAAGCAACAAACAGACCGAGAGCGCGCACTGGAGCTGGCAAAAACAGGTCCTGTTGAGCCTCGCGACTCGCAGCCAAAAGAGCTGAGTTGGGATGATGTACAGCATGTTGACACCATTGGCCTAGAAGTGGGTTACCGCTTAATTCCATTAGTGGATAAAGGTCAGGGCGGCGAGCTGCTTGGACGCATTAAAGGCGTGCGTAAGAAGCTCTCACAAGAGCTAGGCTTTCTGGTGCCAGCCGTTCACATTCGCGATAACCTCGATTTATCCCCCAATGCTTACCGGATCTCATTAATGGGCGTGGCATCGGGTGAAGCTGAAATTCGTCATGACTGTGAGCTAGCGATTAATCCTGGGCAAGTATATGGCAAGCTAGATGGTATCGAAACGAAAGACCCCGCTTTTGGTCTGGATGCGGTGTGGATCGCTCCCGAAATGCGTGAGCACGCACAAACCTTAGGTTACACGGTAGTCGACGCCTCAACGGTAGTGGCCACTCACATCAGCCAACTACTATCGAATAACGCCGCCAAACTGCTTGGCTATGAAGAAGTTCAGCAACTACTTGAAATGCTTGGTAAGCATTCGCCTAAATTGGTTGATGGCTTTATTCCAGATGTGATGCCACTGGGCAGCGTCGTTAAAGTGATGCAGAACTTGCTCAATGAAGGTGTGTCTATTCGTGACATGAAGACCATCGTACAGACGTTACTTGAATATGGACCAAAGAGCAGCGACACCGAAGTATTAACTGCTGCGGTTCGAATAGCCCTAAAACGTATGATAGTGCAAGAGATCAGCGGACCTGAGCTTGAAATCCCTGTCATTACTTTGGCGCCAGAGTTGGAACAAATGTTGCATCAGTCTATGCAGGCAACGGGAGGCGATGGTCCGAATATCGAGCCAAGCCTTGCAGAGCGTATGCAGAAGTCGTTAGTGGACGCCACGCAGCGTCAAGAAATGGTTGGTCAGCCTGCAATTTTATTGACGTCAGGCATGCTACGTTCAACGTTATCGCGATTTGTTAAGCATACGATCCCTAATTTACGGGTGATTTCATATCAAGAAGTCCCCGACGAGAAGCAAATACGCATCGTCTCGGCAGTGGGTCAGTAGAGGTCGAATAATTGAAGATTAAAAGGTTTTTAGCAAAAGATATGCGCTCGGCCCTAGCCCAAGTTAAAGAAACCTTGGGGTCAGATGCTGTCATCATGTCAAACAAGAAAGTGACCGGTGGCATTGAGATTGTTGCGGCAGTCGATTATGACGAGCCTAAGCCAAAAATTGCAGAGGCTAAACCTTCTGCTGCTATGTTTACCGATCTTGCGGAAGAGAGGGTGACCTTAGGTGGCGCGCAGCCGAATATGAGAGCGGCCAACGTAAAAGCTGAAAGTCGCGCTCAATCAACGCCAGCGCCAGATTCTTTGCAGGCATTATTAGAGCGTCAGCAAAGTCGTATTAGCCAACAAACGCCGTCAACGCGCAGTGACAATCTTGATATGCCTGAATGGGCTAAAGGACTGCAAGCACAAGTGAAGCCGTCTGAACCTGCGAAAGCAGAGTTTACGCCTCATCGAGCGCCAGACAGTTTTAATGGCAGCAAACAGAACAACAGTGCCGAATTTGACGCGATGAAAGAAGAGTTAGCGTCAATTCGTAATTTATTGACGCATCAAGTGAGTAGCTTGATGGTCGAACAGAAAAAGCGGGTCGATCCTGTAGGAGCAATGCTTGAGAGCAAGCTGCTAGAGGCTGAGTTCTCTCCCGCGATAGCAAAGAAGCTATCGAGCCTTAGTGAACATTACTCTCCAGCAGAGTTAGTGGCCTCTTTGCCGCGTAGCTTAGCCAACTTACTCGATAACCAAGGCGATGATATTGTACGCCAAGGTGGCGTGGTTGCATTTGTTGGCCCAACGGGTGTGGGTAAGACAACGACAGTGGCTAAATTAGCGGCGCGTTTTGCGGCTTATCACGGCTCAGATCAAGTTGCGCTCATTACTACTGACCATTATCGCATTGGAGCCTTTGAGCAATTGGCAACTTATGGCAAAATAATGGGGTGCCCTGTAAAACAGGCTCATGATTTTAATGAGTTAGAACAAATACTCTATCAATTTAGAAATCGTAAGCTCGTTTTGATTGATACAGCGGGGATGGGACAAAGAGATCAGCGTTTATTCCAGCAACTCGACAGTTTAGCCGCAAATAGCAGATTACCAATACGCAGTTATCTGGTAATGTCTGCCACGGGACAGCGTCGAGTATTAGAAGATGCAGTAAAACAGTTTACACGTATTCCACTTTCGGGTGCAGTACTAACAAAATTAGATGAATCAATATCGTTAGCGCCTGCGTTAAGCGTCTTGATTCAAAGTGGGTTGCCTTTAAGTTATGTAACGGACGGACAAAGAGTTCCTGAAGATATGCAGGTGGCTGATACATTATCGTTAGCCAATCGCGCATTAGCTGCATTAGATAACAAACCTATAGAACCATTACATAATATTGAAGGGTCGCAAGAAACGACCTATGCATTTGAGTGAAGCCATGACTCCGGATCAAGCAAGCGGTTTACGTATGATGAATCAGCCAAATAATGAAAAAGTAAAAGTAATCGCCGTATCAGGTGGTAAAGGTGGCGTGGGCAAAACCAGCGTCTCTATTAACACCGCGGTTGCGTTAGCCGAAAAGGGCAAACGTGTACTGGTATTGGACGCGGATTTAGGTCTAGCGAACGTCGATGTGATGTTAGGTTTGCGTGCTGAGCGAAATTTATCTCATGTTTTGTCGGGAGAGGCCGAATTAGATGATGTGATCCTTCGAGGACCGAAAGGGATTGGCATTATTCCAGCCACCTCAGGTACTCAGGCAATGGTGGAACTGACTCAAGCACAGCATGCTGGCCTTATTCGCGCCTTTAGCGAAATGAGAACTCAGTTTGATATCTTGATTGTTGATACCGCTGCCGGTATTTCAGATATGGTATTGAGCTTTTCTCGAGCGTCACAAGACGTATTAATTGTGGTTTGTGATGAACCGACCTCAATTACTGATGCCTATGCGCTGATCAAAATCTTAAGTCGTGAGCACGGTGTGTTCCGCTTTAAGATTGTAGCGAATATGGTGCGTAGCTTACGAGAAGGCATGGAGCTGTTCGCCAAGCTAAGCAAGGTAACCGACAGGTTCCTTGATGTCGCGTTAGAGCTGGTCGCCACGGTACCGTTTGATGAAAATTTACGTAAGTCGGTACGTAAGCAAAAATTGATTGTTGAGGCTTTTCCTAAGTCACCAGCAGCCATTGCTTATCAAGGGCTGGCAAATAAAATTATGAGCTGGCCAGTACCGTCTCAACCTGGTGGTCACTTAGAGTTTTTCGTTGAGCGTTTAGTTCAACGTCCTGATTATCAAGAGGATAAATCGGGTGAATAAAGCGGCTGCGTATACTCGTTTTGATAATAAGACGTCTATCGTTGAACAGTATGCACCGCTTGTAAAAAGAATAGCCCATCATCTTTTGGCTCGTTTGCCCGCATCAGTTCAGCTAGATGATCTGTTGCAGGCCGGCATGATGGGGCTACTCGAAGCGTCATCAAACTTTGATGGTAGTAAAGGCGCCAAGTTCGAAACCTTTGCCGGAATTCGAATTCGTGGCTCAATGTTAGATGAAATTAGACGCGGCGATTGGGTACCACGTTCGGTACACCGCAATCAGCGCCGCGTGGCTCAAGTGATTGATGAACTTGAACAAGAGTTAGGACGTGATGCTCAAGATAGCGAAATCGCCGAGCGGTTAGAGATGCCACTCGATGAGTATTACAGCATTTTAAACGACGTATCAGTGGGCAAAGTCGTTGGTATAGAAGATTTAGGCGTGGCCGTTGAAGGTTTGAATCAAGCTGACGACCACGAAGATGCTTCTTACGAGTCGCTCGCGGAAATACAGTTTCATTCTGCGCTCGTTGCAGCGATTAAATTACTACCAGAAAGAGATGCGCTGGTGTTGTCGCTATATTACGATGAAGCATTGAATTTAAAAGAGATTGGGGCCATTCTTGAGGTCAGTGAGTCTAGAGTTAGCCAGATCCATAGTCAGGCGATGCTCAGGCTCAAGGGTAAACTCAAGCATTGGACACAAGAATAAAATCATAATAATTGATACCACATTACTTGCGCATTTTAGGCGCGCTCCGCGGAGGAAACTTTGGACAAGAATATGAAGATTCTTGTTGTTGATGATTTTTCAACAATGAGACGTATCATTAAGAACTTGTTACGTGACTTGGGATTTAACAATACTCAAGAAGCAGATGACGGTTCTACAGCTTTACCTATGTTACAAAAAGGCGATTTTGATTTCGTTGTAACTGACTGGAACATGCCTGGCATGCAAGGTATTGACCTATTAAAGGCCATTCGTGCCGATGATAATTTGAAACACCTTCCTGTATTAATGGTGACCGCTGAAGCTAAGCGTGAGCAGATTATTGCTGCCGCTCAAGCAGGCGTTAACGGCTATGTCGTTAAGCCATTTACCGCAGCCACACTAAAAGAAAAGCTCGATAAAATTTTTGAACGCCTCGGCTAAGCAGGGATGAGCAATGCAGCAACAATTGTCAGGGCTGATTACTCTTGAACAAGCAGAGAGTCTAGTTGCACTTCTTAGTCAGGGAGAGCAGGAAAAAGCGGATGAATTGGTTAGAGAAATTTCTGCGCCCATTCAAAAAGATCTTTTTGATGAAGTCGGGCGCTTAACCCGTCAACTTCACAGTGCTATTTCTGACTTTCAATTTGATAGTCGTTTAATTGAATTAGCCAATACTGAGATCCCAGATGCAAAAGAGCGTTTGACTTATGTCATCGATATGACAGAGCAAGCGGCAAATAAAACCATGGATGCTGTGGAAGAGTGCTTACCTCTTGCAAGTGCATTAAGTGAAAATATTCAAGCTGTTAAGCCCGCTTGGGACAAGCTAATGCGTCGCGAGTTGCCGCTAAATGAATTTAAAACACTCTGCCACGATATCCAACAATTTGTAGAAAGAAGCGAGTCGGATGCAAGCCGAGTAAAAGAACTTCTTAATCAAATTTTATTGGCACAAGATTTTCAAGACTTAACCGGACAGATGATCCGTCGAGTGATTGAACTCGTTAGAGAAGTTGAGAATAGCTTAGTGTCGATGTTGACAGTATTTGGTGAGCAACCTGCAAACGCGGTTGACGACAAGCCAAAGCTAAATGTTGAAGCTGAAGGTCCTATTATGAATGCAGAGCACCGCCAGGACGTGGTGACAGGTCAAGATGAAGTTGACGATCTGCTTTCGAGTTTAGGTTTTTAAGGGAGTCAGAGAATGTCCTTTGATGTTGATGAAGAGATACTGCAGGACTTTTTGATCGAAGCTGGTGAAATATTAGAGCTTCTACAAGAGCAATTAGTTGCGTTAGAAAATAATCCTGATGATACCGATTTATTGAATGCTATTTTCCGCGGTTTTCATACGGTGAAAGGTGGCGCAGGGTTCCTAGGTTTAGCACCTATGGTCGATGTCTGCCACGAAGCAGAAAATACCTTCGATTTACTGCGCACAGGAAAACGTGAAGTCTCTGCTAATTTGATGGATGTCATTTTACAGGCTGTAGACTCAATCAACTCAATGTTTGCTGAAACTCAAGCAGGGCAAACTCAATCCCCAGCAGAACCAGCACTATTAGCTCAGCTTAAAACGTTAAGCGCGGGTGAATTGCTAGCATCTGAAATGGCCGAGACAGCGGCTCAAGCCTCAGCAGCCCTAGAACCTACTGTCACCGCTGTTGCAGACTCTATTTCTGTGGTTGAAGGTGTAGATTTCGTTGCACAAGCTCCAGGATCTGAAACGATTGCACAAGTGTCGGCAACAGACGGCAGTATCGATGATATTGATGATATCGAATTTGAAGCCTTGCTTGATGCACTCCATGGTTCGGGTAACGGTCCTGGTCAGTCAGCTGAATCTACTGCTGCACCATCCTTATCATCATCTGATGACATTTCTGATGATGAATTTGAATCTTTACTTGATGAGTTACATGGCTCTGGTCAGTTTAAAGTTCAGTCGGCAGCGCCTGCGGTTATTGAGACAAGCGGCTCTAATGTCGATTCAGATGAAATTACTGATGACGAATTTGAACGCTTACTTGATGAGCTGCATGGCTCTGGTACAGGTCCAGGTAAAGGGACCAATATTGCTGAAAATAGTGTTGTTAAAAATAGTGTTGCTGAAATTGGCCATGGCGCGTCACAGCAGCATAAAGCGAGTCAATCTGAGCCAGTTGTACAGGCAATAACGACCTCGCAGCAGGTATCAGCTGTTAAGCCAGAAGCTAGACAAGAGCTTAAGCAAGAGCCTAAACCTGCAGCTAAAGTCGCCCCAAAGCCAGCTGGCAATAATGCGCCCCAAGCGGAAACAACAGTACGAGTTGATACCTCAAGGCTTGATCAGATCATGAATATGGTCGGAGAGCTGGTATTAGTCCGTAATCGATTATTGAGCCTTGGCGTGGCACGTGAAGATGAAGAGATGTCAAAGGCCTTAGCTAACCTTGACCTGGTCACTGCCGATCTACAAGGCGCGGTGATGAAAACTCGCATGCAGCCGATTAAGAAAGTCTTTGGGCGTTTTCCTCGAGTGGTTCGTGACTTAGCTCGAAGCCTAAATAAAGAGATTGATCTTGTTATGATTGGTGAAGATACCGATCTGGATAAAAACCTTGTTGAAGCGTTAGCCGATCCCTTAGTCCATTTAGTCAGAAACTCGGTCGATCATGGTATTGAAATGCCTGATGCTCGTGAGGCGAATGGCAAGGCACGCACAGGTACAATTACATTATCTGCTAGCCAAGAAGGCGATCACATCCTGCTTAAAATTGAGGATGATGGTGCAGGTATGGATCCAGAAAAGCTCAAAGGCATTGCTATTAGCCGCGGCGTACTCGATGAAGATACCGCTGCACGCATGAGCGATGAAGAAGCTTATAACCTTATTTTTGCCCCAGGATTTTCAACTAAAGTTGAGATCTCTGATATTTCGGGTCGTGGCGTGGGAATGGACGTGGTTAAGACCCGTATTACCCAGCTGAACGGTTCGATTTATATTGGTTCACAACTGGGTAAAGGCACACGTCTTGAAATCAAGGTGCCATTGACGTTAGCGATTATGCCGACCCTGATGGTTGAAGTCGCCAAGCAAGTCTTTGCTTTACCTTTGTCGAGCGTGAATGAAATATTCCACTTAGATTTGACTAAGACCAATGTGGTTGACGGTCAGTTGACGGTGATTGTTCGTGATAAAGCTGTACCGCTGTTTTACCTTGAGCAATGGTTATCTCGCAAGGCATTGAGCTTTAGGCACGGTGACAAACAGCATGGCCATGTGGTTATTGTCCAACTAGGTACGATGCAAATTGGTTTTGTGGTTGATTCACTCATTGGCCAAGAAGAAGTGGTGATAAAGCCACTAGGCACATTGCTGCATGGTACGCCGGGCATGGCTGGTGCGACCATTACCTCTGATGGTGGTATAGCGCTGATCTTAGATGTACCGGGCCTACTAAAGCATTACGCACGTAACAGGAGCTAACACGGGTTAGCATAGGGAATAACAGGCATTGCCTTGTTATTCCCTTTTTTACATACAGCATTGAGCGAGCCAGTGGTGCGGTATAGGGATTTAAATGGGCATTAAAGTTTTAGTCGTTGATGATTCGAGTTTTTTCAGACGACGTGTTAGCGAAATAGTGAGTCAAGACTCTGAGCTTGAGGTGGTGGGTACCGCGTGTAATGGTGCTGAGGCCGTGAAGATGGCTGCAGAGTTGAATCCGAATGTGATCACCATGGACATCGAAATGCCTGTTATGGATGGGATCACTGCGGTAAAGCAGATCATGGCGAGCAAGCCAATTCCTATCTTAATGTTTTCATCACTGACCCATGATGGCGCTAAAGCCACATTGGAAGCATTAGACGCGGGTGCTTTAGACTTTTTACCAAAACGCTTTGAAGATATCGCCAGTAATAAAGATGACGCGATAGCGCTATTGCAGCAACGAATTCGTGCGTTAGGTCGTCGACGTCTATTTAGGCCGATTGCTCGTCCATTGTCTGGCAATGACAGAGTTCAGCCTAGCGGTGTTAGTGCTACTAGTAGTATTAGTAATGAGAGAGCCGCGGATAGGATCCGTAGTTCATCGAGCCTTTCTCGCTCAGCCGTTACAGCTACAACCGCTGCAAGCACACTTGAAAGGCCCGCCAGTCGAGCAAGTGTTATCACTCGTGGTAGTGGCAAAAAATATAAAGCATTACTTATCGGTACCTCTACAGGGGGGCCAGTTGCACTGCAAAAGGTGTTAACTCAATTACCTGCGAATTATCCGCACCCCATTTTGCTTATTCAGCATATGCCAGCGGCTTTTACGCCAACGTTCGCAACCAGACTTAATAGCTTGTGTAAGATTGAAGTTAAAGAAGCTGAAAGTGGCGATCAGCTAAAGCCTGGCTGCGCATACTTAGCGCCTGGCGGCATGCAAATGATGCTAGAGCGCGGTGGGGCTTACGGCAGAATTAAGGTGATAGCGGGTAAAGCCGATATGAATTATAAGCCTTGTGTCGATATTACCTTCGCATCAGCGTCTAAAGTAATTGGCGGCGATGTGCTTGCTGTTGTCTTAACCGGTATGGGGGCAGATGGTCGCGAAGGGGCCAGAATGCTTAAAGGTATTGGCGCTACAGTGTGGGCTCAGGATGAGGCTAGCTGTGTGGTTTATGGTATGCCGCAAGCAGTAACTGCGGCAGGCATCGCCACTAAGTCTATTGCGTTAGAGCATATGGCTGAATCGATTATTAAAGAGACCATTA
Source organism: Shewanella sp. 0m-6 (assembly GCF_052977325.1). Taxonomy (NCBI): domain Bacteria; kingdom Pseudomonadati; phylum Pseudomonadota; class Gammaproteobacteria; order Alteromonadales; family Shewanellaceae; genus Shewanella; species Shewanella sp. 0m-6. The sequence goes on along the minus strand of NZ_JBRIMD010000011.1, from coordinate 56,457 downwards.
ATGGCTAAAGCGGCTTTGAGGCAACGTGCCGAAAGAAAAAGTGCCGTAAGAAAAAGCATCATAGCGCAGCGGGGCGAAGTGAATACGCTGTCATTGCTATTGATGTTTTTGCTAAGTATTGCCTCTTTTACGTTTGGTTCACTCTACTTTGAATCTCAGCATAAAAACAAACTGTTAACCAATGAAGTACAGAAGCTGCAAAGCAGCCAAATCTTATTGATGGTCCCCGATGAACAGGCTGAAGTGATGGCTAACTGGATGGCTGAAAATCCACATTTTGTACAGTCTTTTGTCGATAAGGCACTGCAAGGTGAGTCAACGGTTTTACCCATAGGGCCAGGAGTTACGCAAGCAACACAAGTTAAGCAACTTACGCAAGCAACAAGAGTTAAGCCAGAGACACCAGCTCAGCCAACAAGTCATCTTGATGAGACTCGTTCAGTAAATAAGACGTTAAAACATAAAGCAGAGACAAGTGATAAGCCGCTTGCAATACAGCAAGACGTTAACAGGGCGCTAAACACTGAGCTTGTTAAGCATAACGATATGAGTCGTCAGGCGAGCGCTGTGACAGTGTTAGAAAGCGATGATGGAGTGAAACTCATTAGTTTGCCCCATGGCGGAATTAGAGTAACAACCAGAGAGCCAGAAGATTAAGTGGTGTGAGCTTTGACAAGGGCAATCATTCATTTGATTACAGCACAATCTTCATTGAGCGATAGAGTGCAAAAGTTGAGCGAAGTAATAACGTTGAGCCATAGCACTGATCACTAACACTGAGCACTAGCATTAAGCACTAACACTGAGCACTAGCATTAAGCACTAACATTAAGCACTAACACTGAGCAGTACAGCTGATTAACAAGCGCTAAAACAAAATCTTATAACCGGGGATTATCCTTTGAAAATCTGGACCATAGCAAACCAAAAAGGTGGGGTGGGGAAAACAACAACTGTTGCCAGTCTAGCGGGTGCGTTTGTGAAACGTGGTCTGAAGGTGTTGATGGTTGATACCGATCCCCATGCATCCCTTGGGTACTATCTTGGTATTGATAGTGAGCAATTACCCTGTTCTTTATACGATCTGTTTTTAGCGAATAAGCGCTTAACGAGTGATGTCGTACAGGCTCATATTGTACCGACCAATGTCGTGGGATTAGATTTAATGCCCTCAACGATGGCGTTAGCGACGATAGACCGGAGTTTAGGTCATCAAGAAGGCATGGGGCTCATTTTAACCAAGGCCTTAAAGTTAATCGAAGATAGGTACGATGTAGTATTGATAGATTGCCCGCCAGTTCTGGGGGTGTTAATGGTTAATGCGTTAGCCGCAAGTGAGCATATTATTGTGCCGGTGCAAACTGAGTTCTTAGCACTTAAAGGTCTAGACCGTATGGTGAAAACCATGTTGTTAATGGGGCGATCAAAAAAAATCCAATACAGCTACACCATAGTGCCAACCATGTATGACAAACGCACTCGCGCGGCCTCAGCGGCATTGTTACAACTTAATGAAGATTATAACCAAGAGTTATGGCAGGACGTGATCCCTGTTGATACCAAATTTAGAGATGCCAGTTTGAGCCATTTACCTGCTTCCCATTACGCCCCTAATAGCCGTGGCGTAAAAGCGTACGATAGATTACTCGATTATTTACTTGCGAAGGGCTTATCACATGTCAAAATCAGTTGATGATGCAGTATGTGATTATTTCTCGTTGCTGCTTAATGAGCCGCAAACAAAGTGCGCAGTAGCGAGTAGCGTAACAGAAGGCGATTACGCACAAAGCAAAACCCTAGAATGCACAAAATTAGCAAGCCGAGAGGCAGATGAGCGCCTAAGTCGACAAGCATTAGAGCAATTGTTCGCTCGCTCACCTCAAGAAAGTGCCAACAAGGTTGAGCCGCAATACTCGACAGCGACGTTAGCCAGTGCTGACACTCTTACCGATATTTCGCCTGCTGCCGGCATAGCTTCAATTAGCCATGATTCAACTTTTAGTCATCATACAAAAATTGAACCTGAGTCTGAATTGCTCGCTGACTCAGCAGTTATCAGCGATAGCGCCCAGCAGCAGGATCTAACGCCTCAAACTACAGAGCAATCAATCAATGAGCCTTTAGTGTCTACTCAAACACTATTGGAGCAGCTAGATGAAGAGTTTCAGGTGTTATTTTTTAAAGTAGCGGGTTTGACGCTAGCAGTACCTTTAGTGAGTTTAGGGGGCATTGTGAGTGTTGATAAGATCACTCGTCTCATGGGACGGCCGTCTTGGTATATGGGAGTGCAACAGCATCGAGAAGCACAACTTAATGTTGTCGATACTTGCGCTTGGGTGATGCCTGAAAAATATGATGAGCAATTAAGCGAGAATGTGACCTATCAATATGTTGTTCTACTAGAAAATAGCGATTGGGGCCTTGCGTGTGAGTCATTAGTTGACACAATATCGATTAAAAAATCTGACATTAATTGGCGTAGCCAAGCAGGTAAACGGCCATGGCTTGCTGGTGTGGTAAAAGAGCGCATGTGCGGCATTTTAAATGTTGAGGCCTTGGTACAGATGTTGGGTTCAGGCTTAGGCTGTCAAGACTGGGTAGTCAAGACAGCATAACCATATAAAGTTCGGATGATTTTTATTTACTCATCGCCCCACAGTATTAACGACTTAGAGTTGCGCAGGGGTGCTAAGGTAAAGCTGTTCAGGTAAAGTTGCTCAGATAAAGATGCCACACTATTGATGCCAGTGTATCTATGACCTAGTAAAGATGCTTGGGTAAAGAAGCCAAGATACAGAAGGCAAGGTAAAGAATAGTGCTGAGCAGTCGATACAGGGCAATAGGGAAAGATTGTTGGCAGTCTTGCATTAGACTGCGATGCTTGCACCATAGTAAAAATGAGCACCTATTTTAGATAATAGATTTATTAATGGGAATTCAATGGCTATATGCGGCATAGAAACAAGTAACTATCTATTTTAGTTATCAATATTATGCGTACTAGCACATTATTAGCATTTAACAGTGGTTAGCCAATCGGTTTGGTTGGTATAAATATTAAAGAATAGATTAGACAAATAGCTGCAGAGCTATAGATTGAGGCGATTATGACAAGTTCAAACAGTGTAGCCGTAGCAGCGGGAACCGAAGATGCAGTGTTACAGTGGGTAACATTCAAGCTCGATAATGAAACCTATGGTATCAATGTAATGCAGGTACAAGAAGTATTGCGTTATACCGAGATAGCGCCTGTACCTGGTGCGCCTCACTATGTATTAGGTATTATTAACTTACGTGGCAATGTTGTCACCGTTATCGATACCCGTTCGCGTTTTGGTTTAGCGTCAGCTGACGTAAATGATTCAACGCGTATCGTTATTATTGAGGCTGAAAAGCAGGTCATCGGTATTTTAGTCGATAGCGTTGCTGAGGTTGTTTACCTGCGCCGCTCTGAGATTGATAACGCACCGAATGTAGGAACTGAAGAGAGCGCCAAGTTTATTCAAGGCGTGAGTAACCGCGAGAGTGAATTATTGATTTTGGTTGATCTAGATAAGTTACTATCTGATGAAGAGTGGATGGAACTAACGCAGATTTAAAGTCGGGGCGAGAACGGACTTCGTCCTGCTAGGGCGTTCGCAGGCTCACTTCAAGGACGCTTCGCTGCTAGGTCCTAGGAAATGCAAAAGCAAATGCAAAAGCTTGTATCGATTAAGTGTAAAGTTTCTTTTGCCAAACCTAGAACCTTCTTTTAAAGTAGGTCGGCATTTATGCCGTCGTTTCTATAGATGGCATCAGTATTTGATGGGCTAAATCCGAACCTACAAAACATAACTTGCTGAGTCTAGAAGTGACTCAGTCTGTTCGTTTTAATTTTTTGATGTTCCTAGGACCTAGCTCCTTCATAGCTTTAATCTAGAAGGAGCAACGCGACGCCTTTCTTCGTGTTTCCGTAAGCGAAGCGTTCCGTAGTGACATTCAGTTAATACAAATAGTCACGTGCCGTAAGACCGCAGGCCGTTCGTCTTAGCCTTACTATTTATTGATTTTCCTAGAACCTGATTTTCCTAGGACCTAAGTCCTTCTTCGCTTTAACCTAGAAGGAGCAAGGCGACGCCCTCGAAGTGACGCAATCACGCTCTAGCAGCGTCCTTCTTAGATATTTAAAAAATGAGTTATTAATGATTTTTGAAGAAATTTTAATCGCAGCAGCGTTACTATTCATCGTTGTCTGCCTTGCGTTGGTGTTTTATTTACAAAAACAGACTGGCGAGCTACGAGCAAAAGTTGATGCGTTAACTTTGTTAGTAAAAGAAGGCGATAAGCAAAGAGAAGCCGTTAAGCGCGAACTACAAGAGCTTAGAAGTGGCACCATTGGTGTTGGGCGTCGAATGCTAGAGCTTGAGAAAAAGCTAACACAACAAGATGAAAAACTGGAAGAGAGTAGCCAACAAGATCCGCAAGCTAGACTATATTCTCGTGCAATGAAGATGGTTGCCCTAGGCGCAGGCGTTGCAGAATTGATTGAAGAGTGTGAGCTACCAAAAGCCGAAGCCGAACTGTTGATCCGACTGCATGGAAAGTAGCAGGACGTTCGCAAGCTTACTTCTAGGGCGGACTTCGTCCTGCTAGGGCGTTTGCAGGCTCACTCATAGAACGCTGCGCTGACGGTACAAGCGAAGAAGAATCTAGGGCGCTGCGCTTCTAGGTGCTAGAGCTGACTTCGTCCTGCTATACAATCAAAGGCTGAGACGAACGCTGGGCTTACGGATAACGGAACGTTCGCAGGCTCACTCACAGAACGCTGCGATGACGGTTTAAGCTAAGACTATACAGGCTGAGATGAAACCTCCTGGGGCTGTGAGAGCCAAGATGAGAGCACATAAAATAATTTTTTGTAGGTTGGGCTTCAGCCCATCAATCTGGGAGGCAAACACAAAATTTGTCGGGATAAATCCCGACCTACATTTAAAAGGGTTAGTACAGGCTAAGATGCTACAGACTAAGACGGTACAGGCTGAGTCTTCTGACTTATTTATCTCCTTCACTTTTTCGGCTTTGTATTCCAATTACCGCAGTGTTTTTTTTGTTTTCCGTAAGCGAAGCGTTCCATAGTGACATCCAATCAAATCAAACAGTCATGTGCCGCAGGCCGTTCATCTTTGTTTTTTTCGTCCTTCTTTGCTTTCCATCTTAGCTTTCACCTAGGACCTTTCTTTGCCTTTCCTCGGACCTCGGACCTTCTTTAAACCTCTTCCATTATCTTATGATGTAAATTGTCCCATTTTTCTGGAAACTTGCCGTCTAGCACATATACAAACGCAATTAGCTCTGCGATAAGTAAGTAAAGCTCGGCTGGGATCTCATCACCAACCTCTAATCGCTGTAAGAAATCACACAGATGTTCATCTTGATGAATATGAACCCCTGCTTGTTGGGCTATGGCGATAATTTCTTCTGCGAGTTTATCTTCACCTTTTGCAGTGACTTTTGGCGCACTACCCGCCTGGTAATTTAGCGCTACAGCTTTTGTTGGTTTGTTAGAATCTTTCATTGTAGTGTTCAACTAGTATTTCCCTGGTCATAGGTTCACTGAAGGCTAAATCTTGCATTGTGAGTTTATACATGAACTTTCACTAAGTAATGCTCGCCTGGCAAAATGCTGGCAGGTACATTTTCTTGTTTAGTCGTTACTGAAACTTGACTAAAGCCGACAGCTTCGATTTTGTGCGTAAGTGCTGGTGTTAGCAGTTTTATTTTAGCTATCAGGGTGTCACTACTGCTGCAGAAGTTTAGCTTAAGGGATCCGTTTATTGGCTTTTCATGATTTCTATTTGCTTGTGCTGCTTGTGCACTAATTAATAATGGGCCACTGGCTAAGTTAAACTTTAATTGTAGTTTCCACGTGCAGCTGTGTTTATTAGCACTATCTTTATCTGGAACGTTTTGCTTAGTACTGTTTTCTTTTTGCACATGCACTTCTAATTGCTCTTGATAATGATTGATAGAGTAGGGCAGAGCAAAATAGTAATGAGTGGCCACTTCAGTTTTAGTTGATGCCTGCTGATAAAGACTTAAATTATTAAAAATGTTTGCCAGCGACTCGTTAACCAGTGCTGCCTCGAGTAATTTCATTATTGCCTCAGGGAGCGCTAGGTAACTTTGTAGCTTTGCTAGCTTTTGCATGAGTTCGGGGGAAATACTTTGCGAAGAGGCTCTTGCTAATAGTAATTGAAGCAGTAAACCCATAGTGCTGAAGTGACTCGAAAGTGACGTATTAAGCCATTCGTTGGGAGAGACTGAGGGGCTAAAGAGTTGAGCTGTGATTAGCTTTAGCCGTTGAGGCTGACTCAACTCGGTTAACGTTTCAGGCATCATCATAGGGAGCGACTTGAGAAGCACGCTGGCAAGACTTTGTTTTGTATTAAGTGTGGCAGCGGCCAATTTTGGGAGCCCACCGGCTTTTATCAGTGCACCAGCTAAGAAGCCTTCACGAGTGGTTGCATTTGAGATTTGAGTAGAAGCTTGAGCTGTTTTGTCTGTTATTTCAGTTTTGTTTAAGCCCGTTACATCGCTATCAGCAAGCTTCACTTCGATGCTTTCTAATGCTTTGAATAATTTTCTATATTGAAAGTTCATATCGGCTTTTTGAGCTGATTTTGAGTCCGGTTTTTCTACTATTGGCTGACTTGCTATTTCGTTCTGTTTTTCGTCTGATGCCTGCTCAGGGATCAGGTTAACTTCAGTTTGTAACTTAATCGGGACTAACTGCAGGAACAACTGATCATTGGTACTTTTAATCGATGCCACATAGTGCCCACAACTGAGAGAGCCAAGGCTTGCTAACTCGATCCTTGGACCTTTATCAAATATTAGCTCACTGTCATGTATTTCTGCGTTCGGTAGTTGATAGCCATCTTTACGTTTAGCTAATAGTTGTAATTTTTTTTCTTGGCCATTGGCATTGCTAATTATGGTTAGCAGAGCTTGCGGTAAAGGGAGTCTAAGTGTCTGGCCTAAGGCTAAAAGTATGCTCTGTTTTATAGTGCCGTTGATTTGCACTATATTTAACATGAAGTTTGAATATTGGTTAAGGCGCGGTAATTGGGTCTCTTGCGTAGGTTTTAGGCTAAAGCTCTTACCTGCAAGCATAACGCTCAGCCCACTTTGATGACTTGTTCCTGGTTGAGGACCTAATCCTGGTTGAGGAGTCTGCAGCGACACCGGCACCAAAGAGCTAACAGGCTTTGCCGTTGACAAACCTTTGCCTTGTTGATGATTTGCAGCTGTAAAGAGTTCCGTTACCGTATTCAAAGTATGCTCTTGTTAAGTGTTACAAGGGTTTAAGCGACTGCTTAGATATGTTTGTACACAAATTTATGTTTGATCTTATAGGCTTACTCAGTATTCTTATCCACCTTTAATGTAAAAATAAAGATTTTCGACTACTTTTATAAATTTTTGGAACCATAAACGGTCTTGTTACGTATATCGACACTAAGGCTACAGCACTTTAGCTTGAATTTTGCTTTAACAGATGTACGATGCAAAGTGACATAGATTGATACTGTTTTTATTGAATTAAAACAGATTGCTAGCGATAGTTAGTCGAAAACTTAATATGAATTTTTATCTCATGTATTAAGGCGTAAGTCGAAATGCGTGAAAGTAATGACGAGTACATGGACTCCTTTTCAAAGAGACAATTATGAAGTTTAAATGGATTGTGCTTTCTCTGGCGATATTTGGAATGCCTTCAATTGAAGCTGCAGAAAATGCCACTGATCCCACTATGGATAGTGACCAGCAAATAACGGTAACCTATAACGACCCAAGAGATCCCATAGAGGGCTTTAACAGGGCGATGTGGGACTTTAACTATCTGTTTATGGATAGATATTTTTATCGCCCCGTCGCACATGGCTACAATGACTATGTCCCGCGACCGCTGAAAAGTGGCATTAATAATTTCGTACTTAACCTTGAAGAGCCATCGAGTCTGATAAATAACACATTACAAGGTAAGTGGGGCTGGGCTGCAAATGCTGGTGGACGTTTTACGGTTAACACCACATTAGGGCTACTCGGGACAATTGATGTAGCCGACATGATGGGCATGCCACGTAAACAAGACGACTTCAGTGAAGTGCTTGGTTATTACGGTGTGCCAAATGGTCCTTATTTCATGGCACCATTTTTCGGTCCATATGTTACTCGTGAAATCGCCTCAGATTGGGTTGATGATCTATACTTTCCTCTGTCTGAGCTAACGTTTTGGCAATCAGTACTAAAATGGGGTCTTAAAAACTTGCATACCCGAGCATCTGCAATCGATCAGGAACGATTGGTTGATAACGCTCTAGATCCATATACCTTTGTTAAAGATGCTTATTTTCAGCATTTGGATTATAAGGTATATGACGGCGATGTACCTCAAAGTGACGATGATGACGAGTTGCTTGACGAATATATGCAAGAACTAGAATAACATTGGTAGAGTGGGGAATAACAACTAAAAGCTCTACTTAACACGCAAACGAAAAGTGTTGTTTGCGTTGTTGTCAATTAAGGGCAGTTTATGGCGCTAAAAGAGCTTACGATACTTTTTGTTGAAGACGATCCAGTTTTTCGTAAACTGGTCACATCTTATCTAGATAGCCGCGGTGCAGAAGTAATAGAAGCAGATAATGGTGAGCAAGGACTCACTCGCTTTAAAGAACAGCAGTTTGATATTGTCATTGCAGACTTAAGTATGCCCAAACTCGGTGGTTTAGATATGCTTAAAGCGATGAATAAACATAGGCCTGGCACTCCTTCGATCATCATATCGGGTAATCAAGCAATGTCTGATGTTATTGACGCATTAAGACATGGTGCCAGTGACTACCTCGTTAAACCTGTCTCTGATTTATATCTAATCGAAAATTCCATTCGCGAATGTCTGAATAACTCATTTGAAGAGTCATTGAATTTTGATGAGCAAGAATCCTTATCCTATCTTGAATTAAATGAAAATTTGGCGTTATTGGAGCAAAGTAGCGAAGCCGCTAAAAGCGTGCAACAACAGCTTTTCCCGCCGAGTCGGGTTGAGTATAGCGATGTTGTGATTGACTATAGCTTGTTTAATACCAACGAGGTGAGTGCCCACTTTATCGATACCGCCATGATAGATGAAAACCATGTCATGATGTATATGGCCCACTTTCATCCTCATGACAACCGAGCAGCGTTTGCTTCAGTGCTACTAAAGAGCTTTGTAAATCATAAACTCAAGTTGTATAGCAACGGTATGTCACCTGTCATCACCGAACCTTTTAATATGCTGGTCTATCTTAACGATCGTATGGCTAAGTCTCGACTTGGCATTGTGGTTGATATGGCTTATGTCGTGGTCGAACTCACTCAATATCGAGCCGCTATTGCGACAGCGGGAAGTGAATTTAGGTGTTATCTAAAAAACAGTGAGGGGTTGTCACCGATAGCGCTTGCAGATTCTCTACAGCTTGGCATGACAAATTGGAGCAAGCCTAGTGTTCAGTTTAGAACCCTGCTGTTTGGAGAGCAATTATGTATCTCTACTCAAGTAAGCAAACACAAGCAACAACTGTTAGATAATCAGTTCTATGGATTGATCCATGACCCAAGCACCCAGCCCGGCGGATATATTCAATTGTCATTAAAATAGGGGCGATCGCAGAAAAGAGCGCAAGCGGAGAAGCGGAACGGTTTACAGCCTACGGTGTACGGAACGTTCGCAGGCTCACTTACGGAACGCTGCACTGACGGTTTTAAGCTAAGAAGATCGGCCTTTGGCCTGCTAGTACAGCCTACGGCTGGCTAGAGCGTTGCTTTGCTCCTGCTAGATTACATACAATCTGAAAGCTGAGACGTAAAACGGATTACAGTGTCCTTTGTGTGCATGGTTTTGGTTTTTAACTAGTGATTTAAAGGCTTTTTTACCACGAAGCGCACCGAGCCCCAATAACATTCGTGTTTAACGGCCAGTTCGCTATCCCTAGCTCTCGCTTATTAGCACATGGCTTCGCCGTGGTGAATAGCTTTTGGCTTTTGATTGTAGCGTGAAGTACTTTTCTCTGTGGTGCATAGCTTTGATTATTGATTACAGCATGAAGAGCATTCTCACCACGAAGCGCTGCGCTTTCACGGAGGGCACGGAGAAGTGCAAAAGAGCAAAATATCTGTTGATTGACTTGCTGTTTTTGATCTTGCGGTTGCTTTTCTTCGTGTCGCGGAGCGCTCCGAGCCCTCCGTGGTGAATAGCTTTTGGCTTTTGATTGTAGCGTGAAGCGCATTTCTCTGTGGTGAAAAGCCAAAAGTACATTACAGGCCGTGTTTGTAGCTTGTCTGGCCTTCCACGCCTCTGCTTAAACCAGCTTTAAATCTTAAAAACAAAAATGCCAGAAGAGTAATCTTCTGGCATTTTTCTGTTTCATGCTTTTCCGGCTTTAGTCTCAGCTTCGACCGTCTTAGCCTAAACCGGATCTCTTATCTTCTAATCGCTTCATGCTCTGCAGTAACAGCAATCTCTTCTTCTAGAGCTTGCTCTTCAGTATGCGGGCCATCCTCAGCACCGTGCATCCAGTCAACTAGCTTATCAGCCATGAAGTACAGGATAATACCTGAAATTGCAGAGGTAATTGCGATGCCAGCAAAGATAGCCATAGCATTTGCAAGCTGCTCTTCTTTTTCGCCAGCATGTCCAATAAATGAACCTACCACGCCGCCAACCTTGTTAGCGATAGCAATGAACAAGAACCATGCACCCATCATTAATGAGGCGATACGCAGTGGAGCAAGTTTAGTCACCATAGATAGGCCGATTGGAGATAGACATAACTCACCCATAGTATGGAAGAAGTATGCACCTACTAACCACCACATGCTTGACTTAGCGTTAGCGTCGCCGCCCATCTCTAATACAGCACCGATCATAAATAGGAAACCAATACCGAGTAGCACAAGACCTAATGCAAATTTAACCGGTGAGTTTGGCTCGTTTTTACCTAAGCGGATCCAGATAGAGGCGATTACTGGCGCAAAAATAACAATGAACATGGCGTTAAGAGATTGGAACCATGTAGTTGGAACTTCCCAACCGCCAATCATGCGATCGGTAAAGTCATTTGTGAACAGGTTCATCAAACCACCGGCTTGCTCAAAACCAGCCCAGAAGATGATAGTGAATAAACCCATAACCATGATCACTTTAATGCGATCGCGCTCAATCTTAGTCAATGGCTCTTTACGTACATCACCTGCAGCTTCGGCTCTTTCTTTCTCAAGCTTAGCCGCTGGCTTGCGACCAATGTCACCAAGTAATCTTTGTGCAAATACGAATTGAATGATCAGTGACAGCACCATACCAACACCGGCGCACAAGAAGCCCATCTGGAAGTTACCATCGTAAGCAGCAACAACCGAGCCTACAATAATACCTGAAAGGAATGCACCTACGTTGATACCCATATAGAAGATGGTGAATGCACCGTCACGGCGATGATCGCCTTCTTCATACAGGTCGCCAACCATAGTTGAAATGTTTGGCTTAAACAGACCGTTACCCAAGATTAACGTACCAAGACCAAAATAAAAGGCCAAGGTTTCAGAACCAGGGATCCAGTTGTGTGGCAGCGCCAAGATAAATTGACCAGCGGCCATTAAGGCACCACCAATCATGATAGATCTACGTTGGCCCAGGTAATTATCGGCTAACCAACCACCTATCAGAGGGGTCAAATATACAAGACCGGTGAACGTACCATAAAGCGAAATAGCCTCGCCCTGTGTCCAACCAAGACCGTGTCCGCCTTCAGATTGTACTTTATCAACTAGATACAACACCAAAATGGCGCGCATTGCGTAATAACTGAATCGTTCCCATAGTTCTGTTGTAAACAACAGGAACAGTCCCTTAGGATGCCCGAGCATCGTCCCCTGAGGTTTTGCTACGCTCATGTATTCTTCCACCTTCGCTTGTGATTGCCTGCAACTCAAATATCGCTACAGAAATTTGTTTTACTTAAATTATTACAGCTTCTAATTAACGTAATTAGCCAAGAGGTGTTAAGTCTGTGGTGTTTTTGTTAATCAAAAGGCTGTTTTATTGTTGGCTTGTATTCTAGTTTTTGTCATTTGGCGCTGAAAATAGCGTCAAATGCGATAAAGCCTACCTTATATACCCTTTATGGACGGCTAAAGTCAATTTTGAAAACGTAACTGCCGACTTAATAACCACTAGAGTACGATTGACTGAATCAGTGGCTTAATCAGTGATCAAACAGACATTAGAAATGAGGCTTAGGCTTTACTTTGATTCGTCTCGGCTTTCAATTTAGCTTACAAATTTGCTAGTATCCATGCGGCGAATAGGGCGTCACTGATTGTAAAGTGCGCTCGTTAGATTACATGAGAGAACGAAATGAAGGCTTGGTATCTACTATATTGCAAATCTCGGGGCGAAGCTCGAGCTCAGCAAAACTTGGCGCTTCAGCAAATTGAAACTTATTTGCCTAGTTACCCAGAAGAAAAGATACAAAAAGGGCAAACAAGTATACGACGCGTATCGCTATTTCCCAGTTATCTATTTATCAACTTTGACCCGCAAGTTACCAGCGTGGCCAAAATTCATAACACACGTGGCGTGATAAGAATCGTTGGTTGTAAAGAACTAATGACACCGATAGATGACAGCATTATTCATGTAATCAAAATGCGCGAACATAAGCTGCTATCAAGAATATCCCCGCAAGAAGATGAAGCCATAACGCTGCCAAAGATAGCGGTAGGGGATAAAGTCCGTTTTACTCAAGGTCCATTTACTGAGTTAGAAGGGATTTTCGATGAATCAAATGGTGAGAAGCGCTGCTTCGTACTGTTTGATTTAATGGGTAAACAGCAACGAGTAGCCGTTGAAAGAGATTCGATAAAACCGATTAAATAAATTACCTAGCTCGTTTAAGCTTAATAAATCAAAAGTAGGTATTTTACTATTAAATTTGTAGGATATTTGCCATAGCGAAAATCGCGACGCTAGATTTTTTATGCGCTTTTATGGCGGTAACTATAGGTGTTAGTTTTAGCGGTTAGCTTTAAGTGTTAGCTTTAAGTGTTAGTTTTAGGTGTTGATAGTGGGAATAACAAGATTGAATACTTAGTTCAGTTTAGTTATTAGCTCAGTTATTAGCTCAGTGTATTAAGAGTATGGCCTAGGTAGACTGTAGTCTAGCCATAGATAAAATGTAGTGGCTGAGCGAGGGCTATACCGTTGAGTCTTTAACGGGTAAGCGGCTAATTTAGTGCATTAGCATTAACTGAGTTCAGAACTAAGTGATTAAACCATTAAGCGCAAAAAATAACTAAAACCTAACGACAGAGTTTACAAGTGCATAAAGATTCAGCAACTAACGCAAGTGATTGCTTAGAGTTACTGCTCAAGTAAGCTCGTTAGTGTATAATTCTGCGCTTCTCAAATTTTTACCTTTGTAATGTATTGGTGAAAAAAGCTGTAACTTTGATGAGCAGTCTCTATGGCATGAGGGTGACTCGTCTTTTTACGAGTAACTGGTTATGAGTAACCGATTAACTAATGAATTAGTAACTAATTAGTCACTGGCTAGTGGCTGATTGTCGCGATTAGTTGGTCTTAGTAACGTGTAAGGCTAGCTGTCATGTTAGTGATGTTTTAAGACTAACTCTCATGTTAGTGAAGTCATTAGTATAGAACAAATTGCTTTACTCTGTTTTGAAGGCCAAGTTTGCAGAAACTATGACTATGTTAGAGCAAAGAGAAAGAGAAAGAGAAAGATAGAAAGTAAGTTGATTTAAGATAGAGGCACGAGCTGAACCTACCTTAAGTTAAATTTGAAAGTAACAAAAAATTAGACATATCCGCCAAGCGGATGGGCACGTTGGAAGCCGCAATCCATGGGCGGTAGCGTGTCTGAAGACATCGAATGAATAGTTTCATTCGTTAAGCGATAGCCGAAGGCCTCTGGCCGCCACGCGGGTCGGTAGCGTGTCTGAAAACTGATAAGGTGCTAGGTTCTAGGGCGTTCGCAAGCTCACTTATAGATTCTAGGTACTAGGTTCTAGGGCGTTCGCAGGCTCACTTATAGATTCTAGGTACTAGGTACTAGGGCGTTCGCAAGCTCACTGCTAGGAAAGCCAAAGACCAAAATCAACAGCAAACAACATTTAGCTTTAGATGTTAATGATTTCCCTCGAACCTAGAACCTAGGATCTTTATTTCAAACCTAGAACCTTCTTTAAAAGTAGGTCGGCATTTATGCCGTCGCTTCTATAGATGGTATAAGTATTTGATGGGCTAAAGCCCAACCTACAAAACATAACTTGCTGAATCTAGAAGTGACTCAGTCTGTTTGCTTTAGCTTTAATCTTTTGATTTTCCTAGAACCTAGAACCTAGAACCTAGGACCTAGAAACTGTTTATAAACCTAGACCTTCTTTAAAAGTAGGTCGGCATTTATGCCGTCGCTTCTATAGATGGTATAAGTATTTGATGGGCTAAAGCCCAACCTACAAGACATAACTTGCTGAATCTAGAAGTGACTCAGTCTGTTCGCTTTAACTTTAATCTTTTGATTTTTCTAGAACCTAGAACCTAAAACCTAGAACCTAGGATCGTCTTTGCTTTTACCGTCTCAGCTATAAACCGTTTTTTTAAGCTTTGCTTTTACCGTAAGCGAAGCGTTCTGTTGTGACATTCAATCGATACAAACAGTCACGTGCCGTAAGGCCGTAGGCCGTTCGTCTCAGCTCTTATCGTATTAGATTTTTAACCTCTCTCGGAGATTACTGGTGCTTAACAAGACTAAAAAACTCATCATTGCTGGTATGTCAGCGCTGATACTACTGTCAGGGCAGGCAAGTGCTATCACGCCTTCTCCACAAATGATGGAGCAATTTAAAAATCTTCCAGCATCTGAGCAGCAACGCTTAGCACAGCAGTATGGTATCGACCCTTCAATGTTAGGGGGTAGCAGTAGCTCACAACCGCAACTTGAAAATCCAAACTTAGTTAATCCTCGTGCCCAGTACGATGTAAATGGTGATTTAATTCAAGTTGATCAATTTGGTAATCCGGTTGATGCATTTGGTAAGCCGCTAAATGACAAATCAGACGAGCAGTTAAAATTTGAAGATGATGCAGCTAAAAAAGAGTTGAAACGCTTTGGTTATGACCTGTTTGCAGGTGAGCCAACAACGTTTGCACCAGTATCAGATGTGCCTGTACCAAGTGAATACCTTGTAGGCCCTGGTGACAACATCAAAGTACAGCTTTTTGGTAAAGACAATAAAGAGTACGACCTTGTTATCAATCGTGAAGGGGTTATCCAGTTCCCTGAGCTTGGTCCTATCTCAGTTGCAGGTTTAAGCTTTAGTGAGCTGCGCGAAACATTAACGAGTCGCATTAGCCAGCAGATGATTGGTATTCAGTCAAACATCACCATGGGCGAGTTACGCTCAATCCGTATCTTTGTGGCCGGTGATGCATACAAACCAGGCTCATACACGGTTTCAAGCTTATCAACCATTACCCAAGCTTTGTTTGTTGCCGGTGGTATCAACGAGATTGGTTCTTTACGTAATATCCAGGTTAAGCGTAACGGCAAATTAGTCGGTAGCATGGACTTGTACGATCTACTGCTTCGCGGTGATGCATCTGGTGACATTAACTTACGCTCAGGTGATGTGGTATTCATTCCATCGGTTGGTGGTCTAGTTAGCGTAACCGGTGAAGTACGTCGCCCTGCTATCTATGAGCTTAAAAAGCATGAAACCATGGCGCAAGTAATCGAAATGGCCGCAGGCATTAAACCTGGTGCCTACCCAAGACGCAGCAGCGTTGAGCGTTTTAATGCTAATAGCCTTAAATCAATTTTAAATGTCGATTTAACATCAAATAAAGGTAAGGCAACAAAAGCCCTAGCAGGCGATGTGATCCGCGTTAAGAGTGCTACTACTCAGTACGAAGATGCCATTACGGTAGTTGGCGCAGTGGTTCGCCCGGGTAAGTATCAGTGGTATCAAGGTCAAAAAATTAGCGACTTAGTACCGTCTATTTGGGGTGACCTCTCAGTATCTGCCGATCTTGAATACGCCATCATCGTGCGTGAAATTAATAAGCAAGGTGATATTCAGGTCTATCAATTCTCACCAGTAAAAGCCATTAATGGCAAAGTGCTTTCGCAAGACTTACCACTTCAAGCACGTGATAAAGTGATTTTCTTTAACTTTAGCGACCTAACCCAAAACCGTTATGAGCTAAATAAGCTAGTTAAAGAGCGCGTACAAAAGGTTCAGTCATTATCAGGCAACTCTCTACTGGGTAACGACCTATTTGAAGCTGGATTCTCACAACTTAGCCAAAAGAAGTTCTCAGATATTAAAGAGCTTGGTGGCGTTGCCATTAATAGCCAGGGCGAAGCTGAAGATCCAACCGCTAAAGCGGTTAAAGGTGAAGTCAACAAGATGTTGGTCAACCTGTTTGAAGATAGCGACTTAATCAAGTTAAGTGGCGAGATGAACCGTGGTGAGCTACTTTACCCAATCATCATGAAGCTAAATAGCCAAGGCCGAGCTGGCGCTGGCGTAAAAGCAGTAGCAATTAATGGCCGCGTTAATAACCCTGGTGTCTATCCATTAGCGGTTAATGCTCGTATCAAAGACTTAGTCACAGCTGCCGGCGGTTTAGAAGAAGGTGCCTACACACCACGCGCTGAGTTAACCAGTACTTACACTACGGTTGATGGCTCTGCAATCAAACATACCAATGTTGAGCTTGAAGCTGCGCTTCAAGGCGACGCTGCGCAAAATATCGCTTTAAAAGGCCGTGATATTTTAACCGTAATGACAACGCCTGATTGGCAAGAAAATAAGTCTGTTGAAATACGCGGTGAAGTTAAATTCCCTGGTACTTATAATATCCGCCGCGGCGAGACATTAGCAGACGTGTTAAAGCGAGCGGGTGGCTTTACTCCATATGCCTACTTACCATCGTCAGTATTTGTACGTGAGTCTGTACGCCAGCAAGAGCAGTTAGAAGTTAAAAAGCTCGCAGAACAACTACTGCGTGACGTTGCTACTCGTGGTGTATCAAAAGACGGTAACGTAATTAACTACAGCGACGCACAAATGATGCTAACAGACTTGGAAACAATTCAAGCCGTAGGTCGTTTAGTGGTTGACGTATCAGCAATCTCAGTCGGTATTAAGCAAGCCGATCTGCAATTAGAAGATAAAGACGTACTGTACGTACCATCGACTAAGCAAACCATTGCAGTAATGGGTGAAGTACAACACGCAGCGACCCATAGATTCAAAGATGGTCAAACCATTGACCAGTACCTAGCGATGTCAGGTGGTGCAAGAGAGCGAGCGGATGATGACAGAACTTATGTTATCAAGGCAGACGGCTCAGTAATGTTACCAAAGCGCTCAATGTGGTTTAGCAGTGAATCAACATTACAACCAGGCGACACTATCATTGTGCCATTAGATACCGAGTACAAAGACAACCTAACACTCTGGTCGCAAGTAACCCAAATCATCTACAACAGCGCCGTCGCATTCGCCACAGTCGCAAATCTTTAGACCGCAAAGCGGTCATAGAACGCCGTTGGCTTGCTAGAACGTTCGCAAGCTCACGGCTAGATCGCTTCGCTGCTAGAACGGACCGCCGAGAATCTAGATGCTAGAACGCTACGCTGCTAGAACGGACTTCGTCCTGCTATAAAGTCAAAAGCTGAAAGCAAAAAGTTGAGCCGCTCTTGTCTTTTGCTTTTATAGAATCTAGAAGGAGCGAAGCGACGTTCTCGCCGTGACGCTGTCACGACCTAGAAGCGCAGCGCTCTGTTTCACGGAAGGAGTCACTCAAATGAGATTCGAACAACTGGATGTTTGGAAAAGAGCTTCAAGATTGTCGTGCGAAATATACAAGGCCACAGAAACAGTACAAAACTGGGGCTTTAAAGATCAAATTACACGTTCAGGTTTATCAGTACCTTCGAATATAGCCGAAGGTGAAGAACGAGAAACCAACAAAGAGAAAATACGCTTCTTGTATTATGCAAAAGGCTCACTCGGAGAGTTGGTTACCCAGTTATACCTTGGAATTGAAATCGGCTACCTAAATAAGCAGTCTTCGATGGATATGATAAAAGAAGCTAAAGAGCTAGCTAAAATCATAGGTTCTCTTATTAAAAATAAGGAATCACAGATCAAAGAAGAAAACGCTGATTACAAAATCGACTAATTTACAGGGTAAGGTTTTTTGTCACTTGCCTTTATAGCAGCGTAGCGCTCTATCCGCGAAGCGTCCTTGGATCATCAATCCAGAGTTTTAACAAATTAATTTATCAGATACTCCGTGGCAAACTTTGCTTTTATAGAAGCGAAGCGCTCTATCCGCGAAGCGTCCTAGAATCTAGAGTCTTGATATAATGAATAAGCAAGTACAACAAAATCACACAGACGCACAGTTTCCGCATATGAACTCCGTTCATAATCCGAGCGACGATGAAATCGATCTTCGCGAGTTATTCTCAGTCATCTGGCAAGGCAAATGGCTCATCATCGCCATTACCGCTGTCTTCGCCATTGGCGCTGTTATTTTCGCCCTAATGCAACCCAACACCTACAAGTCTGAAGCTTTATTAGCTCCAGCAAGTGAAGAACAAAATGGTGGACTGAGCGCATTAGCTGGCCAATTTGGTGGCCTTGCAAGTATGGCGGGTATAAACCTTGGCGGTGGCGGCGGAGTCGATAAAACTCAAATGGCAATCGAAGTAATGAAGTCTCGCCAATTCGCGAGTCAGTTCACCCAAAGCCACAATATCTTGCCTGACTTAATGGCTGCTGATGAGTGGGACATGGCAAATGATACGCTTGTATATGATGACGAGCTGTATAACCCGCAAACCAAAACCTGGATACGTGAAGTAAAAGCGCCATTCAAACCTGAACCTTCAATGCAAGAAGCATTTAAAGTGTTTTCAAAAGTCATAGCGGTTAACTCAGCCAAAGACACTGGTATGGTGACAATATCTGTAGAGCACCTATCACCTAGCGTTGCCCAGCAATGGGTGACTTGGTTAATCCAAGATATTAACAAGGTGATGAAAGAGCGTGATGTTGCTGAAGCAAATCGCAGCAGTGAGTTTTTAGAAACTCAAATCGCTAAAACTAACGTGGCAGACATTCGTACAATTCTTTACCAGCTTATTGAAGAGCAAACAAAAACGATTATGTTTGCTGAAGTACGCGACGAATACGTATTTAAAACCATTGACCCAGCGTTAGTGCCAGAAGAAAAAGCAGGACCTAAACGAGCACTAATATGTGTACTTGGTACTATGTTAGGCGGCATGCTAGCAGTGATGATTGTCTTAATAAGACATTTCGTTAAGAAAGAAGATTAGGGCCTTTCTCTTATAGTTTCTAGCAGCGAAGCGCTCTAGCATTCTAGAGTCTGCTTTAAAACTCGAAACCCAAGGCTTACAAGGGATAGCGCTTACTTTTAAATAAGAGCGACGGTCTCAAAATGGATTAAAAGTGTCTCAGTCTAATTCTATAGGCTGAGATTGGAAAGTGTAATTACTCAATTAAAATGATTTAGGAATCGAAGTATATGAGCAATATATTGCCGTTAATTGGTCGTGATAAAGAACTATTTGTATCCGATATTAATCAACATGACCAAGAGTTACAGCGCATTGTATCAGGTTCTAAGTTCCTCGTTTTAGGTGGTGCAGGCTCGATTGGCCAAGCCGTAACGAAAGAAATTTTTAAGCGGAATCCTCAGAAACTACATGTTGTTGATATTAGTGAAAACAACATGGTTGAGTTGGTTCGAGATATCCGCAGTTCATTTGGTTACATCAATGGTGATTTTCAGACCTTTGCTTTAGATATCGGTTCTATTGAATATGATGCGTTTATTAAGGCTGATGGTGAATATGATTATGTGTTGAACTTATCAGCACTTAAGCATGTACGTAGTGAAAAAGACCCATTTACGTTGATGAGAATGATAGATGTCAATGTGTTCAACACAGATAAAACGATTCAGCAGTCTATCGACTGTGGTGTTAAGAAGTACTTCTGTGTGTCGACAGATAAAGCTGCAAACCCAGTTAACATGATGGGAGCTTCTAAGCGCATTATGGAGATGTTCCTAATGCGTAAAAGTGAACAGATTGCTATTTCAACGGCTCGCTTTGCCAATGTTGCTTTTTCTGACGGTTCACTTTTGCACGGCTTTAACCAACGTATTCAGAAGGGGCAGCCAATTGTCGCACCTAATGACATTAAGCGTTATTTTGTAACTCCACAAGAGTCTGGTGAATTATGTTTAATGTCCTGTATCTTTGGTGAAAATCGTGACATTTTCTTCCCTAAATTAAGTGAAGCACTACACCTGATCACGTTTGCAGATATTGCTGTTAAGTATCTAGAGCAACTAGGATTTGAACCACATTTATGCGCTTCTGAAGATGAAGCTAGAGAGCAGGTTAAAACGCTACCTGCAGAAGGGAAGTGGCCATGCTTATTTACATCAAGTGATACTACAGGCGAAAAGGACTTTGAAGAGTTCTTTACGGATAAAGAAACACTAGATATGGAGCGCTTTACAAATTTAGGTATTATTAAAAATGATCCGCTTTATCAGCAAGAGTTATTAGAGTTGTTTGAACAGAAAATTACTCAAATGAAAGCTGATTGCGAATGGAACAAAGAGGATATCGTTAAGCTGTTCTTTAGCATGATCCCAGACTTTGGGCACAAAGAAACCGGTAAATATCTCGATAGCAAAATGTAGAACTTCCTATCGCAGTAATAGATATTTTGAATTGAAAACAAGAACATATAAAGTTGTGAGTTTAAAATGAGCCAATCTTCGTTAGTTAAGTTTGTTCGTGATATATACCAAACCAATGAATTTATTCCACTACATGCGCCAACATTTAATGGCAATGAGCAAAAGTATGTTCTTGAAACTATTCAAAGTACTTTTGTTTCAAGTGTAGGAAAGTTTGTTGATCAGTTTGAACAGAAAATTGAATCCTACACTGGAACTGCAAAAGCTGTTGCGACGGTAAATGGGACCGCTGCTCTTCATGCTGCACTCTATATGGCAGGTGTTAAGCCCGATGACTTTGTAATAACTCAAGCTCTAACCTTTGTTGCAACATGCAATGCTTTGCACCATATGGGAGCGGAGCCTATTTTCGTTGATGTTTCGCCTGTTAGCTTAGGGCTTTGTCCAAAAGCAATGGATGAGTTTTTAGAGCAACACGCACAATTGACTGACTCTGGTTGTATTCATAAAGCAACAAAGAGGCCAATTCGTGCAGTTGTGCCAATGCATACTTTTGGTCACCCTGTTGAATTGGATGAACTTATTGCTGTATGTCTTAAATGGAACATTGCACTTGTTGAGGACGCCGCAGAAAGTTTGGGTTCTTTCTATAAAGGAAATCACACTGGTACTTTAGGTGATTTTGGCGCTGTCAGTTTTAACGGTAATAAAGTGATTACTACCGGTGGTGGTGGGATGGTTTTATGTAAAACCGTTACTTCTGGTGCCAGAACAAAACATGTGACTACTACGGCAAAAGTACCTCATCCTTATGAGTTTTATCATGATGAAGCAGGCTTTAACTATCGCATGCCAAACCTAAACGCTGCATTAGGTTGCGCTCAGATGGAAGTATTAGAGAACTATTTAGTACAAAAAAGGGCATTAGCTAAAGACTACAATGAGTTTTTTGCGAAAAGTGATTATCAATTTGTATTGGAGCCTGAATATGCACAATCAAATTACTGGCTAAATGCGATAATTTGCCCATCAGCACAAGCTCGTGATGAATTGTTGAAAAAGACTAATGATGCAGGTGTCATGACGCGTCCAATTTGGCAATTAATGCATAGACTACCTATGTTTTGTGATGCGCCTCGTGGTGATTTAACGCAATCTGAATATATTGAAGCGCATTTGGTTAACATACCGAGTAGCCCAATTTCACTCTAGTCAAGAATAACGATGTAAGGTTAACCACCTCGATGGATAGGCAAGAAGCGAGTAAGTCATCAATGAATAAGAAAGTAGCTGTGTTCACGGGTACAAGAGCTGAATACGGCTTACTATTTTGGCTCTTGAAAGATATTCAAAGCGATCCTGAGTTGCATTTGCAACTGCTGGTATCTGGTATGCACTTATCACCAGAATTTGGTGAAACTTATCAGCAGATAGAAAAAGATGGCTTTGTCATTGATGAAAAAATTGAGATCCTTCTTTCATCGGATTCTGCTGTTGGCACAGCGAAAAGTATGGGACTAGGCGTACTCGGTTTTTCAGATGCACTTGCTCGCTTACAGCCAGATGTATTGGTGATTTTAGGTGACCGTTTTGAAGCTTTAGCAGCCGCACAAACCGCAATGATTATGCGTATACCTATTGTTCATTTGCATGGTGGTGAGATAACCGAAGGTGCTTATGATGATGCAATCCGTCATGCCATCACCAAATTAAGTTATTTGCATGGCACGTCAACTGAAGAATATCGCCAACGTGTTATTCAACTCGGAGAAGAGCCTAACCGTGTTACTACCGTCGGTGCAATAGGATTAGATCATTTAAAGCGCGCGACATTTCTGACAGTAGAACAGCTGTCAGAATCTTTAGGATTCAAGCTTAACAAGCCCTTTGTTGTCGTAACTTATCATCCCGTTACGTTAGCTGACGAAGCACCTGAAGTGAGCTTCCAAGCTTTATTAGATGCTTTAGATTACTTCCCTGAGCTTCAAGTTATTCTTACATATCCAAATGCTGATGATGGTGGGCGCCGTATTATTCCGATACTAGAAGAGTACGCACGAAGTAATCCTCAACGAGTTTTAGCTATTCCATCTTTAGGTCAAGTCCGTTATTTAAGTTCGATAATGCATGCATCTGCGGTTATAGGGAACTCTTCAAGCGGGATTATTGAAGTTCCCTCATTTGATGTGCCAACTGTCAACATTGGTGTTCGTCAAAAGGGTCGCTTAGCTGCAAAAAGTGTTTTAAACACAGAACCTAACCATACTGCAATTTCAAATGCAATTAGTGTTGCTATAAGTCGCAGCTATAAAGATAAAGATGAGGTTATTGATAATCCATATGGACAAGGTGACGCTAGCGCTCAAGTGATTGAGATGATCAAGTCTCTAAAATTTGATGCAAGTAAAGTGTTTTACGATTTAAAATTTAACGATATACAGTGAGACTATAATGACTTTAATCATAGCGGAAGCCGGTGTAAACCATAACGGCAATGAAAAACTTGCATTTGAATTAGTAGATGCTGCTCACCAGGCAGGTGCTGATATAGTTAAGTTTCAAACCTTTAAAGCTAAAAACCTTGTTACAGCTGAAGCAAAACAGGCAGACTATCAAGTCACAAATACCCAAAAAGAAGAGTCTCAACTTGCAATGTTAAGCCGTTTAGAGCTTTCTTTTGAGGTTCATCATCAACTAGTTAAGCATTGTGAATCTTTGGGGATTGAGTTTCTATCTACGGCGTTCGATTCAGAAAGCCTAGACTTTTTGGTTAACGATTTAAGTTTAACTCGGCTAAAAATTCCATCAGGTGAAATTACAAATGCACCATTGGTTTTAGAGCATGCTCGTACTGGTTGTGATTTGATTGTATCTACAGGAATGGCTTCTTTATCTGAGGTTGAGGCCGTATTAGGTGTTATCGCATTTGGTTACACTGCCGATTCTAAAGCGGAACCCTGCGAGCTAGCTTTTCAGCAAGCATATGCGTCGAAACTAGGGCAAAAAGCTTTAAAACAGAAAGTCACTGTTCTACATTGCACCACTGAATATCCGGCACCAATGGCTGAAATTAATCTTAAGGCGATGGATACATTAGCTCGCGCTTTTGAATTACCAGCAGGATACTCTGATCACAGCCAAGGTATCACTATTCCAATAGCAGCGGTAGCTCGAGGTGCTGTGTTGATTGAAAAACACTTTACTCTAGATAAAAATATGGAAGGGCCAGACCATAAAGCATCGTTAGACCCATTAGAACTTGCTGCAATGGTTACGGCTATCCGTCAAGTTGAAGTCGCTTTGGGGGTAGGAGTTAAGAGTCCAACTGTTTCAGAGGTTAAAAATAAAGCAGTGGCTCGTAAGAGTTTAATTGCATCAAGAGATATCAGAGCTGGTGACCTGTTTACCGTTGATAATGTAACAATTAAACGCCCAGGTTCAGGACTGTCGCCGTATCGTTATTGGGAATTGCTGAATAAGTCTGCTAGCACTGATTTTATGGCTGGGGATTTGCTCGTTGAATAACGCTAAGTTAAAGCCGATCGTAGTTATTGGTGGTGGGGGCCATGCCAGTGTTTTAGTCGATATTTTACGTTTACAAAATCGTGAGATTTTAGCCGTCATCAGTCCTGATAACATTAGTGAACGGAAAGTTTTTTCAGATATTGAACACTTTAAAGAAGATGATGATGTATTACGCTTTTCAACTAAAGATGTATTGTTAGTTAACGGCATAGGAATGCTTCCTAGATCTGATTTAAAACGAAAGCTTAATCAATATTACCTCTCTCTTGGTTATAAATTTGAAACCGTTATTGCTAATAGTGCGCAAGTTTCCCCATTTTCAACTATTGAATCAGGTGTTCAGATTTTCGCGGGTGCAATAATTCAAGCTGGAGTATCTATCAGTGAGCATTCAGTGATTAATAGCGGAGTAATACTTGAGCACGATTGCAAGGTCGGAACCTATAACCATATTGCTCCTAGAGCAACATTATGCGGGCAGGTAAGCACTGGGAATGATGTTTTCATTGGTGCTGGCGCGACAATTATTCAAAATATTGAAATTGAACCTAGAGCTATAGTAGGTTCTGGTGCGCTAGTGACTAAGAATCTTGCTACCAACTATATTTATTACCCTAGTCAATCAACAATCCATTTTATACAAAGGTAAGTTATGAGTTACTCTTGGACTAATGTTCTGATCTCCCCACAAACCACGATACTTGATGCGTTAAAAGTAATAGATAAAGAAGCGTTACAAGTTGCATTAGTTGTTGAAGATAATAACAGCCTTAAGGGGGTTGTTACCGACGGCGATATAAGAAGAGGGATTCTAAATAGTATACCTTTAGATGCACCTGTAGAAAAAGTAATGAACAGACTGCCTATTACAGCAGCTATAGGAACTCCTCGAACAGACCTAGTTAATATAATGCAGCAGAAGAGCATATTAGCTATACCGTTGGTCAAAGGGGAGAGTGTTGTTGGCTTAGAAACGTTAAGGCAGCTTAGTGATGAAAATACGTATGAAAATCCAGTGTTTATCATGGCTGGAGGGTTTGGTACTCGATTAAAGCCGTTAACAGATAATTGTCCAAAACCAATGCTCAAAATTGGTGACAAACCAATTTTAGAGACTCTTATACGTAGTTTTATTAAAGCTGGTTTTGTAAATTTCTATATATCTACTCATTACATGCCAGAGCAAATTCAACAGCATTTTGGAACTGGTTTGGAGTTTGGGGTGAATATTTCTTATGTTCATGAGGATAGTCCACTTGGAACAGGAGGCGCGATTGGCTTATTGCCGGATAATTTGCCACAGGATTTACCATTAATAATGATCAATGGTGATGTATTAACCAAGGTAGATTTCGAACTTCTTTTAAAGTTCCATAATGAAAATAAAGCTGCTGCGACTATGTGTGTTCGTGAATATGATTATCAGATCCCTTACGGTGTGGTAAATGGCGATGGGAATAAGATAATCAGCATGGTAGAAAAACCAACTCAACGTTTTTTCGTTAATGCTGGTATTTATGTTGTGTCACCCAAAGTGGTTAAATCAGTGCCAAAGAATCAGCGTATAGATATGCCCACATTACTTGAACAGCACATGCATGAACATGAAAATGTACTTATGTTTCCAATTCATGAGTATTGGCTAGATATTGGTCGTATGGATGATTTTAAAAGAGCTCAAGTAGATATTTTAACTTTAGGTATATAACTAGTGTTTGAAAATAAGAAAATTCTTGCGATTATTCCGGCAAGAGGTGGCAGTAAAAGACTACCAAGGAAGAATATTCTTCCATTATCCGGCAAACCATTAATTTCATGGACTATTGAAGCCGCTAAAAATAGTAAATATATTGATGAAGTTATTGTTAGTACAGATGATCAGGAAATTGCTGATGTAGCTGTTAAATCTGGAGCAAAGGTCCCTGAATTAAGGCCTAGCGCATTATCAAATGATTCGGCCACAACTGAAAGCGTTGTTTTTTACACACTGAAAAAATTTGGAAAACAAGCAGATATAGTTATTTTGTTACAGCCTACCTCACCATTTAGAAACGAGAAACATATAGATGAGGCATTGGATTTATTTAGTACAAAAAAAGCATTCTCTGTCGTATCTGTAACGCCATGTGAGCATCCTCCCTTGTGGGCAAATACAATTCCTGAAAATGATTCATTGGGAGATTTTTTGCTACCAGATGCAAATAAACGATCTCAAGAATTGGAAAAATTCTATAGATTGAATGGTGCTTTATATGTATTTGACGTAGCGAAGTTGCTAATTAATAACAAAATGTCTTACAGGAGTGACTCTTACGCATACAGAATGAATAATGAGTCATCCCTTGATATTGATACCTCATTGGATTTTGAGTTGGCTAAAGTTTTGATGCTTAACCAATAATCGCTTTCTAGTTGTTATTATAATTATTTGACGAGTATATTATTTAAAAATATGACTCGTTTAATTTTTGATAAAGTGAAAATTAAGTGCAACAAGTTTTTATCTATTAACATTATAGTTTCTCATGAGATGATTATTGCTTACGTTTCTTTCAATTTTTTAAATAAACAGATTTGGTACAGTTACTTGTCGGTTTCATTAGCAAAAATTATAAATCTGAATCTTTTAGATTAAATCAAGCAGTATTAACTCCATTGCTGTAATAAAGACTATTGTGAAATTTAAATCTAAGGTATAAATGAGTGGGATATAAAAGCAAAAATATAGCATTTTTAGGTTTGGTTTCTACAGGTTTGAAACTATTTACCGGCCCATTTACGATGTTGATAATAGCTAAAACTCTCGATTCAGAAGAGCTAGGTTTTTATTACATTTTCTTTACTCTCATTGCAATGAAACAGTTACTTGAAATCGGAATGGGGGGAGTTATAAAGCATTTTTACGCTTCAGAAGTGCCCGAGAGTAAAATGTTTACTGATGAAAATAGGAGGAATGTTTCATCACTTTATGCATTTTCATATTGTTGGTACTTTCTGTTGGCCATCTTATTTGTACTGCTAGGTTTTTTTGCCGGTGAAATTAACTTTTCAGAGTATAGTGGCGATGTTAAATGGGAGTTTGCTTGGTACGCAGTTCTATTATCATCGGCATTGAATTTATTAGTAATGCCCAAGAAAATATACCTCGAAGGAATGCAATTTCAGATTAAGTTGAATTTGTTTGAGATTGTTACGCAGTTATTTACCACTTTTGCGTTATGGTTGTGTCTTTACTCGCAGTTTGGTCTTATTTCTATTGCTATATCTCAGTTCGTTGGGGCTGTAGTGTTCGTTATAGTTTTTCATTTCAATAAGTTGCAATCTTTTGAATTTGATTATAGTGACTATAATTTTAAAGTGGTGTTTAAAAAACTATACCCATTGCTAAAGAAAACCGGGCTTGTATGGTTTATGGGTTATTTTTATTGGAATGGTTTTAATATAATTGCTTTTAATTATCTTGGCCCAAGTATCGCGGGGGCTATTGGCTTATCTATAGCTCTGGCAAGGGCTGGTGTAGGAATCGCTGGTTCTGTAATTGTTTCACAAATTACTATATTTTCAAATTTGATTTCAAATAGCAAGCAGTCAGAAGCATTTGATATCTTTAAATTATACTCAATCTTGTCCAACGTAGTGCTTTTTGTTGGTTACTTTGTTTATATTATGTTGATGCTAGTATTTCCGGGGTTTTATTTCTTTGACAAAACTTTGGACGTAGAAAACATGATTATTATGTTTGTATTTTTCATGGTTGCGCATAATGTATCATTGATGGATAGTTACACTCGCTGCTACAAAGTAGAGCTTTTTGTGTTCATTCAGTTTATTAACTCAATTTTAACGCCGTTTTGTTTCTATCTATCAATTAGGTTTGGTTTTGAATATTTCGTTCTTCCAATAATTTCGATTTTAGGTGTGTTTATTCTTACAATTAGAAAGTTCAATGGGTTGGTTTATAAGTCTTTGTGATAAAAGCAGTTGTCTCTATGTTATTTTTCTGTGGAAGGGAAATGTATGAAATACAGTTTTATTGTTCCGATGTTCAATGTGGAATCAGTTTTGACGGAGTGTCTTGATAGTATAGTTCCTCATTTGAATGAGTTTTCAGAATGTATTATTGTTGATGATGGCTCAACTGATGACTCCTATTATATCGCCAAACATTATTCAGAAGAATTTCCGACTTTATTTAAAATAATTCAACAGAAAAATCAAGGGTTATCCATGGCAAGGAATCATGGTCTAGATATAGCCAGTGGTGAGTATGTCATATTTGTTGATAGTGATGATTTGATTTCGCATGATTTTGGGCAAATAATTAATTTAATGGACGACGGAATTTATGATATTATCTCATATGATTACGCTACTTTTAGCCATGAACTCAGTGAAAGAGTTATTTACTCGTCAGTTCATATTGATGTAAACCTGCCAGTTTTGAAACGCACGTTTTTACAAAATGTTTGGTGTGCTCCATTTCGTGTCTATAAGAGACACTTGTTTGAAGATTGTAGATTTGTTCCCGGATTATATTACGAAGATTTAGAGTTGGTCCATAAATTGTACTCAAAAGCTTGCGTTTTGAAACATGTCGGTATTGTTGGCTATTATTACAGGGTTTCTCCAAATGGTATAATGAAAACTTTAAATGAAAAGAAGTTAGAAAGCCTTTTTATTATTTACAATAAGTATAAGAGCTCTGAAATTATTAACCCTGCTTTTACCTTTCACTATTTAAATCACGTTTGCAAACTTATAAATGAGTATGAATTCGATAACGGTTTGTCTTTGACTGATTTTAAAAAAATGAAGGTTTATGATATAAGGTATTTAGGGTGTAAAAGGGTTTTATACTCATTCTACCCAAAAATGTATTTTAAGTTGGCTAGATTAATTAGTAAATTTAAGTCATGAATCAAGTTATATATAATTTGTTTTTGTTTTGCTCTGTAGCACCCTTATTTTTAATTTACACAAAGCAATTTAAGCACTCAAAACCAGTTATGTTTTTTTTGTCATGGATAATTGTTTTTGTTGTTAGTGTCGTGAGGTTTGATGTTGGGCCAGACTACATGGCGTATGTTGAAGCTGTTAATTCAGTGCTTAAGTATGGAGAATCAGTCCAGCTTGATTACTGGTTTCTTTCTAAATTAACACTTTTATTTAGTGGGGTAGATAATACCTTTTTTTACGTACTAGCAACGTATTTCTTTGTGACTTATGGGTTGATTTTAAATCGCTGGTCTAAGGAATGCAGTATACTTATTGCGCTGATGGTTTTTATTTGCTTTGGATTTTATTTTGATTCATTGGATAGAGTTAGGCAATTTTTAGCTATTTCAATATTCTTTTTTAGCTATACATTTTTCTTGGAAGGTAAGTATAAGTCCTGGTTTGCGTGTGTTTGTTTTGGTTTTGTCTCTCATGCCAGTTTTTTGTTGGTTTTACCTTTTTATTTTGTATATAAAGTAAAGACTAATGGTGTTTTGTTAGGCTCGATATTATTTATTTTTTTGGGTATAAGTTTTACTGGATTATTTGGTAACCTTCTTCACTTTTTCCTGGAATTTATTCCATTTTACTCTGTAAAGTATCTGGCTACTGGCTTTGCCTCGCAAACTACAGAAATAGGTTTGGGGTACGTATTTAGGATTTTACTAGTAATATTCTGTGTTCTATTGGTACCTAGCAACTTTATTCGTAATTTATTGTTTTTCGGTGGTGTGATTTATATTTTTTCGGGCGGCGATTTGCTATTGATGAGAGTTTCTGCTTATTTTACTATGTTTGTGACAATAGCTTTTCCATTGATTGCTTTAAGATTTAAGCAAAAGATTATTCCTTTTCTTATTATGTTTGTTCTTGTTTTTTTCTTTCAAACTGATATGAATAGGAATAATTTCGAATATAAAACTATTTTTACTAATAAGATTTAATTTGTTTTTTAAGAAAAGGGTTTATCATAGTCATGATTGCTAAGAAGAATATTCTTGTTGTAAATAGCGTTTATAGTTTGTTTTTGTATTCAGTTGTTTTTAATGAAAATCTAGATGATACCACTTTCGTCGTTTCTGATGGTATACCTGTAAAAATTAGAGGTAATCTTGATAATTGCGTCTATATTAAAGGGGGGTGGGTTGGTTATTTTCATATTTTTATAAAGTTAATGTTTTCATCTTTTTTTAGAGGCTTAGTTTTTAGTTCTAATAAATTTAAGTTGTATGGTCAAGATCATTTGCTTTATTCTTTTATGTTTAGAAAGGAAATGGTATTGATTGAAGATGGTCTTTTAAATTACTCAAAATCGAATCGTCGCGGTCTAGCATCTCTTCTAATACCTAACCGGATTCCAGGCTCAAGTCTTAATGTGCGATCTATCATTCTGACTGGTTTAAAGCCTTTGCCAAAAAGTATTTCGCATAAAGTTAAAATGGTTAATATAAAAGAGTGTTGGAATGCTTTGACACCTGAAAAAAGAAATAAAGTGAATAATTTGTTCGGCTTTAGTTTTTTAAATAATAAGTGTGATATTTTGATCTTGACGCAACCTTTAAGTGAGTATTCTTTGATAAGTGAAGCGGAAAAGATTGAGATTTATAAATCTATATTGTCAAAGGCCTCGTCTAAAATGTGTGAAAAAAGGGAGCATGTTCATGTGTGTTTAAAGCCTCACCCAAGAGAGATGACTGATTACTCATGTTTATTTCCAGGTGTTTTTATAATTGATTCTTTTTTTCCATCAGAGTTACTATGCCTAAACTCTAGTGATGTAAAGTATGTATATACTATTTACTCCACTTCAATCTACTCGTTTGATGCTAGTGAAAGATTTGTTGTAGGAACAAGTGTTAATAAGGCTTTGATGAATAGAGTAGGTTTTATTCCTTCAGAACATTTAATTCCAGGAGTTTAGTAAGTGGCTAGTTTCTTATTTATTAATAATGCATTGAGTGGGACCGGTGGAGCTAGAGTTCTACTTAATTTATCTGAAAGCTTAATTGAAAAAGGCCATGATGTTACCATCCTTTTAGACCGAGTTGATAATATTGATTTTGAGGTTAATTCGGAAATCAATATTTTTCACTGGAGTCTTTTTGGTATTTATCGTCATCATTATAGCTCAAACACTTTAATTTGTGAGTCAAATAAAACTGTAAAAACCGTTAAGAATATGAAGGTTAAGTCGTTATTCAGGTTTGTGCGGGATTCAAAATTTTTCTTGTTATATCCATTTTATTGTTTTTCTGTATGGAAATTTTTTCATAAGCAAAAGTTTGATTTAATACTTAATAGTAATATTTATATTGGTGTTGAACGGCATTGGTTTCTTTCCAAACTTCCTGGTAAGTATTTTCCATTTTTCCATAATAGCCCTGAAGAAGTTTTCTCAAGGAAAAATTTCTATAGTGTTTTACCGTTAAAGTTTATATTTAACGGGGTTTCAACTGTCTCGGTTTCAGAGGGAATAAAAACTGAGCTGATTGGACTTGGAATCGGAAATGATGATACAAATATTGTTATTTATAATTCCTTCGATTTTAATAAAATTCATTCTCACTCGTTAATTGAACCGGCGGAGATTCGAAAACCATATATTTTATCAGTGTCTACGTTAACCGAAAGGAAAAGAGTCGATAGAATTATTCGAGCATTTTCACTAAATAAAAGGATTGTTGAGTCTTTTGATTTGGTTATTGTAGGCTTAGGAGATAAGGAATGTGAGCTTAAGGTTCTTGCTGAGGAACTAGGTATTTTAAAAAATGTACATTTTTTAGGGTTTGTTAGTAACCCTTATCCTTTAATGGCTTCTGCTTCTTTATTGGTATTATCTTCCGATTCAGAAGGACTTCCAACAGTGTTGATTGAGTCGCTGTCTCTTGGTACTCCGGTGATCTCAACTAATTGCCCAACTGGCCCAAGTGAAATTCTTAATTCGTGGGGTAATGATGTGTTGGTTGAACTGTTGCAGGATAATGACAGGTTAATAGAAGAGGTATCTAGTAAAATGTCTAGACTCTTAGAGTTAAATATCGAACCAGAGGTGGTCATTAAAAGGTCAAACTTGTCGAGATTCGATAGTGTTAACGTCATAAAGCAGTGGGAGAAGCTAATTTAGGTTTCTTCATAAAGTAACATGTAGCACTTTAATCATATGGTGAAGTAATCAATTAAATAGTAGTCGATGTATTTTATTGTTGATTACTTCATTACTTATTTTGATTCAAAAGTTAACTGTATAATAAGAGAATCTTTTGTTGATTATCTATTGGTATATTATATTTTGAATCTATTTTTATATTTTCGCTCAAAT
Organism: Shewanella sp. 0m-6; assembly: GCF_052977325.1. Taxonomy (NCBI): domain Bacteria; kingdom Pseudomonadati; phylum Pseudomonadota; class Gammaproteobacteria; order Alteromonadales; family Shewanellaceae; genus Shewanella; species Shewanella sp. 0m-6. Next base: position 23,758 of record NZ_JBRIMD010000011.1, on the reverse strand, counting down.
TTTTTATTATGGTGTAGTTGGTGGTTTTAATATGTCAGAACTTAATTTTAGTGTTTTAATGTCGCTTTATCATGCAGAGAAAAGTAAATATTTAGATGATTGTTTTGATTCTCTAGTTACTCAGACTTGTCTACCTAATCAAATAGTCTTGGTGCTCGATGGTCCTGTATCTGATGAACTTTTAAGTGTGGTTTATAAGTGGGAAGATAAGTTTGCAGATTTTTGTATAGTAAAATTAGAAAAAAATGTTGGTTTAGGAAAGGCTCTTAATGTAGGCCTTTCTAAATGCAAGTTTGATTTGGTTGCTCGAGTCGATACGGATGATATTAATTTATCCTCTAGGTTTGAGGAACAACTTAAAATTTTTAAAGATGATTCAAGTATTTCAATCTGTGGTAGTCAAATTGATGAGATCGAATGTGAGAGCAAAGCTTTTATTTCTAAGCGTAAGGTGTCTGAAAGTAATGCCGATATTGTTAAAAATGCCATTTTAAAATCCCCCTTTAATCATATGACCGTAATGTTCAAAAAAAGTGCTGTTTTGGCTGTAGGTGGGTATCAGCACATGCAATCTATGGAAGATTGGTATTTGTGGCTTAGATTATTATCTCATAACTATATTGGTTACAATATTCAATCGTCTCTTGTACATGCAAGAACAGGGAAGGAGTTAATGGTTCGGCGTTCTGGTCTAAATTATATAGGTTACGAAGCGAATATAGTACGGGCAAAGGTTAAACTTTTTCCGAAGTATAAATATAAGGCATATCTTTTTTTTGTCATTCGCTCCTTACCTCGTTTACTTCCAAATAAAATTTTGAGCTCAGTATATATAAATTCGAGACGGTTAAAGTGAAGATTCTTTTAACGGGGAGTGGCGGGTTTATCGGTAGTTATTTATATGCAAGGAACCCTAGTCTGTTTAGGTGTGTAGTTAGAAATAATCCAAATTTACTAGAGGTCGACAATTTTTTTATTGATGCATTTAGCTCTAAAACCATTTGGAATGGAGCTTTTGACGATATAGATTCTGTATTACATTTAGCTGGTATAGCGCATTCAAAATCAAGTGAACTGGGTGAATATAGAGATGTTAATTTATTTGGAACTCTTCATTTGGCAAGGGAAGCTGCAAACTCTGGCGTTAAGCGTTTTATTTTTGTGAGTTCAATTCTGGTAAATGGAAGAAATTCTATAGATGGAACTTTCTCAATCGATAGTAAACCTAATCCACAGGGAGATTTTGCAAATTATAAATTCCAAGCAGAAGAAGAATTGAAAAAAATATCTAATGAAACAGGAATGGAGTTAGTCATCATACGTCCAACCCTAGTCTATGGTCCTAACGCGCCTGGCAATTTTGGTTTATTAAAAAGGCTAGTTCAAAAATCACCGGTACTTCCTTTTGGTTTGTCAAAAAATAAGCGTGATTTTATTTCTCTACAAAACTTGGGCGATTTATTGCTTACTTGTGCGAATCATCCAAATGCGGCTGGGCATATCTTTTTAGCTTCTGATGGTATGTCGGTCTCTATTAAAGAGTTTACAAATGCGATAGCAAGAGGGCTAGGCAAGCCTTTAATTCAACTTCCTATCCCAATTAGTCTTATATCGTTTGCTTCGCGTATGCTTGGTAAGTCCGAAGTAATGGAACAACTATTCGGTAATTTACAGGTTGATTCATCTAATGCGCAAGAAATTTTAAGCTGGGCTCCCCCTTACACCATGGAGCAAGCAATGGCTTCACTTTCTGAGAAAACAAAATGATTCGTTTTATAGATTTTTTAGCCGCTTTCTTTGGCTTGTTGTTTCTTTGGCCTGTGTTACTTATTGTAACTATTATTGGTATGTTTGATACTGGTTCGCCTATTTTTGTTCAAACCCGTGTGGGTCAGAATAAAAAGCCCTTTAAATTGATAAAGTTTCGCACTATGTCCGTTGAAACAAAATCAGTGGCTAGTCATTTAGCTAACAACGCTTCAATTACCACATTAGGTAATTTTTTGCGTAAGACTAAGATTGATGAGTTACCGCAACTAATTAATGTGGTTAAAGGTGAAATGAGCCTGGTGGGTCCTCGTCCAAATTTATTTAACCAAGAAGAATTGATTAAAGAGCGTGATGCATTAGGTGTTTATGATGTTTTACCTGGTGTTACAGGTTTAGCTCAGGTTCAAAATATTGATATGTCCACACCTGCTTTGTTAGCACAAACTGACAAAAAAATGATCGATAGTCTCAATGTTAAGGATTACTTCAAGTACATCATGATGACGGTTACGGGAAGTGGATCCGGCGATGCAATAAAAAAATAGATTTATCTGATTTATTTCAAGTATCGAATGTTAACCATTCATGGGCCTTTTATGTTTTTAGGATTTGTCCTTTAACTTAATTACTTGCGGAGTTTTATTTTCCATTTTTTAAAGAATTAGTAAAAGTAATTAAGTCTCATACATTTGGATGATTTATGAAAGTTGTTATTCCTGTTGCTGGTCTGGGTACACGTATGTTGCCAGCCACAAAAGCTATACCTAAAGAGATGTTACCAATCGTCGATAAACCACTCATTCAATACATCGTTAATGAATGTGTATCGGCGGGAGTTACTGAGATAGTTTTAGTAACTCACGCAAGTAAGAATGCGATTGAAAATCATTTTGATACATCTTTTGAACTTGAGGCTACATTAGAACGACGTGTTAAACGTCAATTGCTTGAAGAAGTTCAGTCTATTTGTCCTCCGAACGTGACGATTATGCATGTTAGGCAAGGAGAGGCTAAAGGACTTGGTCATGCGATTTTATGTGCTAAGCCTTGTATTGGCGATCATGCGTTTGCCGTTGTATTGCCTGACGTTATTCTTGATGAGTATACGGCTGAACAAAAGAAAGATAATTTAGCCGCAATGATAATGCGATATAAAGCTAGTTCGGCTAGCCAAATTATGGTTTCTCCAGTACCTACAGATGAAGTACATAAATACGGTATAGCAGACTGTGGTGGTGTTGAGTTAGCACAAGGGGAGGTTGCTCAAATTAAAGGGATGGTAGAGAAGCCTTCGATTGATAATGCCCCATCTAATCTTGCTGTTGTAGGTCGGTATGTACTATCAGAAAAAATATGGGATTTATTGGCTAAAACTCCAACGGGTGCGGGTGATGAAATACAGTTAACAGATGCTATTGAAATGCTTATAGAGCAAGATAGAGTCGAAGCATTTCATATGACTGGTGAATCACATGATTGTGGTGACAAGTTGGGATATATGCGGGCTTTTGTAGCCTATGGACTTCGTGATAAAAAGCTCGGTAGCGACTTTAAAGAACTTGTTCGTGAATTGCTCTAGCTAGCTCTTCTAAAACATAAGGCCAACTCATATTGAGTTGGCTTTTTGCTTTATATTGACCAGTTATAAAAATGGTTTATATTCAGTACTTTATTAGGTCAGCCCTCCATCCCTCATCAGCGAATCAAAAGCCTTTCCGTCCGTTCTAGAAGCATTAGCTACATAAGGTGCATACACATCAACAGTAGCCTCGTATCGCTATGACCGAGCATTTGACTCTTATTTCGAGATGTATAAAGCGGATTTCATGTGTTCTATATGCAGTACAGCCGCGGTATGACGTGTTTCATATGGGCGTCGTAGTTTTAACCCTGCCTTTTTTAGTGTCGGATACCAGAGTTTTCTACTCACAAAGTGGGTTTCTAATGGTGTGGCTGATGGGCCGGTAAACACAAAGTTTGAATCTGATTGGCTTGCCTCTTTCACCCGCTTAAATGCCTCATACACCGACTCATACATTTTAAGTTCTCGACGCTGCTCTTCCTGGTAATCATGGCGTTTTAACATTACATGTTTTGCCATTGACCCAGTTTTGTCTAATCTGGGTGAGTCGATGGTCAAAATCAAAATGCTGCCATTCCAACCCATGCATTTCAGTGCTTCTCATCGTAGTCCAAAAGCGGACGATAAAGCAGCCCTTCCACTGCTTTGGTACTTTGCTTATGAAACTAGGGTGTTAGTAGTGATTTAGCTCGCTATGATTCTTAATCTAAACGCACTAACTAAGTAGAGAAGATAGTGAAAGCAATGATGAGCAAGGTACTCGGTATCTTTTCGTTAAGTAGTAGCAGTATATCCCCACCAATATATGTTATTATCGGCGGCGTTATATAATCATTTCTTCAGTAATTAAGTAGTCATTTCTTATGAAGCCTTCTTGCCAAATGGATCAAAAAATGGATTTTTTGCAGTGCTTGTTTTCATTAAAACGAGTGGAAAAACGGATTGTGAGTGTGTTAATTGACTCGTTATTTTTAGTGATAGCGTTTTGGGGAGCTGTTCTTGTCCGCGTGGATGATATCAGTGCGCTGACGAATGGCTCATATTGGTTACTTATCGCAAGCGTGGTGCCGCTTAGTATTCTTGGTTTTGCCAAACTCGGTTTATATCGTGCGGTATTACGTTATATGGGATTACAAGCACTTAGCGCGATTATATTGGGTGTTGTCGTATCTACAATCAGCTTAGTACTGGTTGCTTATTATTTCGATTCACAACTTCCAAGAACAGTACCCGTTATCTATTCCGCCTTTGCACTGGTTTTTATTGGTGGCACTCGCACCATGGTGCGAGCTTTTGTCGGTACAGGAATGAAGCGTATCGGTGAGCCGGTAATTATATATGGCGCTGGTGTAAGTGGTCGCCAACTGGTAACGGCTTTAGTACAAAGCCATGAGTATTATCCTTTTGCCTTTGTCGATGATGACACAACATTACATGGCACGGTTATTCAAGGTGTACACGTGCATTCGCCATCCATTATGCGCAAGCTTATCAGAGAAAAGCAGGCGACCAAGGTGCTACTGGCATTGCCGAGTGTTTCGCGTTCGCGCCGTAAAGAGATTTTATTGTCATTAGAGCAACTTGCAGTGCAGGTACTGACTTTACCGGCAATGGCTGATTTGGTCAGCGGTAATAAGCTTTATAGTGACATAAAAGAAGTTGAGATTGATGATCTTCTGGGTCGTGATAGTGTTAGGCCGCGTGATGATTTGATGACTGCTAACATTAAAGATAAAGTGGTGATGGTGACTGGCGCAGGTGGCTCTATAGGGTCTGAGCTATGCCGACAGATTATCAAGCAAGCCCCCAAGAAACTTGTATTATTTGAGCTGTCTGAGTTTGGCTTGTATTCAATTGAACGTGAGCTTTCTGCTTTGGCTTCAAGCCTTGGGTTAGAGATTGAAATCTATCCAATGTTGGGCTCTGTACAGCGTAAAAACCGTATAAAAGCTGTCATGGAAGCATTTGAGGTTCAAACTGTCTATCATGCGGCGGCCTACAAACACGTGCCGTTAGTTGAACATAATGTAGTAGAAGGCGTACGTAACAATGTATTTGGTACGCTGTACACCGCACAAGCAGCAATAGCAGCAAATGTGGAAACGTTCGTGCTCATTTCTACGGACAAAGCGGTTCGCCCTACCAATGTTATGGGCACAACTAAGCGCCTGGCAGAGCTTTCTTTGCAAGCGCTAGCGAATGAATCGCATAATACACGTTTTTGTATGGTGCGTTTTGGTAATGTGCTTGGCTCGTCAGGCTCAGTGGTACCCTTGTTTAGAAAGCAGATTGCAACAGGCGGCCCTGTTACGGTAACGCATCCAGAGATCACTCGTTTCTTCATGACGATACCAGAAGCATCACAATTGGTTATTCAAGCGGGCGCAATGGGCAAAGGCGGTGATGTGTTTGTTTTGGACATGGGCAGTTCAGTTAAAATTGTCGATCTTGCTGCAAAAATGATCCGTTTAAGCGGTTTTGAAGTTAAAGATGATATTAATCCTGAAGGCGATATTAGTATTGAATTTAGTGGGCTTCGTCCTGGGGAAAAGCTATATGAAGAGCTGCTTATTGGTGATGATGTGACGGGCACAGATCATGAACGTATTATGACGGCCAATGAGTTATGTTTACCTTGGCATGAGCTTGAAGTGATCCTTTCACGACTTGATATGGCATGCCATGAGTTTCAGCATGAAACGATTAGAGACATTCTACTGAGCGCACCTACCGGTTTTAATCCTACCGACGGTATTTGTGATTTAGTGTGGCAGCAAGGTGAGCATGATACTGCACAGAGCGACGAAGACAAAAATGTGTTCTCAATAGTTAATTAAATTATCGACTTAATTAATGATGTTATTTAACGAAAAGTCAGCTCATCGAGTTGGCTTTTTTGTTTTTTGAGGAAACATGTTAAGCGTACAAAGCTGATTTATACATGCATATCGCAACTGTTTTTGATTAATTGGGCCTAGCGTTAGAATGCTGAACCAATCAAGTTTTGATTTCATTAATATGTTTAATTATGGGGCAGACTTTGAAAAGTACCGATAAAAGCCAAGCTATGATGAAAGGGATTGTGTTAGCCGGTGGAACGGGTTCACGGCTTTATCCTATCACGCGAGGTGTGTCTAAGCAGTTGCTCCCTGTTTACGATAAACCGATGATCTATTATCCGTTATCAGTCCTAATGCTTGCAGGGATTCGAGATATTTTGGTTATTACGACTGCTGATGAGTTAACCTTGTTTCAACGTTTACTCGGTGATGGTCGTGATTTTGGCGTACGTCTGTCTTTTGCCGTTCAAATAAGGCCTGAAGGTATTGCTCAGGCATTTGTGATTGCAGAGGATTTTATTGGTGATGATAATGTTTGTTTGATCCTTGGTGATAATGTTTTTTATGGCCAAGGGTTTAGTGAAGCTTTAAAGTCGGCGGCCAAAAAGCAATCTGGTGCCACTATTTTTGCGTATCAAGTCCAGCAAGCTGAGCGCTTTGGTGTTGTTGAGTTTGATAAATCCTTTAAAGCATTATCGATTGAAGAAAAGCCGTTACAGCCTCAATCTAATTGGGCGGTAACCGGGCTCTATTTTTACGATAATAGAGTCGTCAATATCGCTAAAAACCTAATGCCATCTAAACGATATGAGCTAGAGATCACCGATATTAACCAAGCTTATTTAAAGCAGGGAGAATTACAGGTAGAAAGACTAGGGCGCGGCTTTGCATGGCTAGATACTGGCACGTTTGATAGTTTGCAACAAGCCTCTGCTTTTGTTCAAACGATTGAAACGGTGCAAGGGTTGAAAGTTGCTTGTTTAGAAGAGATTGGCTGGCGAAGTGGTTGGTTAACTGATAATGATATTGAGCGTCTTGCACAACCTATGTTGAGTAATAGCTATGGACAATACTTACTGTCTTTAATTGAATAAGCAAAGAAGGTTCTAGGTAAAAGCAGAGAAGGTCCTAGGTTCTAGGAAAAGCAGGTTCTAGGTATAAGGAACAGCTTGTGAGTTTACGGATTGCGGAACGTTCGCAGGCTCACTTACGGAACGCTGCGCTGACGGTTAGAAACAAGACTCTAGAACCTCAAACCTAGGACCGTCTTTGAATGTAGGTCGGCATTTATGCCGTCAGCTTTTGTTCTATGTTTTGATGGGCTAAAGCCCAATCTACGTAAAGCGAAGCAGTACAAGTCGAGACGATTAAAGCCGGAATAAGCAGAGACGGGAAATCGAACTGCCTGCGGAACGTTCGCAGGCTCACTTACGGAACGCTGTGCTGACGGTTAGACACAAGGTTCTAGACCCTAGAACCTCAAACCTAGGACCTTCTTTTTAAAGTAGGTCGGTATTTATACCGTCAGCTTTGTGTCGTTGTGTGATGCTTATTGATGGGCTAAAGCCCAACCTACAACGATGCTGTAGGTTATCGCTTATGCCGTCAATTTAGACGTTGTTGTTAAATTTAATTTTGAGTTGGTAGTAAATGGATAAGGTCATCTTGATCACCGGTGGTGCTGGGTTTATTGGCTCAGCTCTGGTTCGCTTCCTCATTAAGTACACCAATAGTGTTGTGGTTAATCTCGATAAACTGACTTATGCCTGTAATTCGGAGTCTTTAGCTGACGTTGAATTATCGAATCGCTATGCGTTTGTGCAAGGTGACATTTGTGATAGGGCGTTAATAGACAAATTACTTATACAGTATCAACCTGATGCCATTATTCACTTAGCTGCTGAGAGCCACGTAGACCGTTCTATTGATGGTCCTGCAGAATTTATGCAAACCAATATTATTGGTACATACACTCTTCTTGAAGCTAGTCGTGCATACTACGCTTCACTCAAAGAAGATAAAAAGTGTGCGTTTCGGTTTCATCATGTATCTACCGATGAAGTATTTGGTGACTTAGCTGACGGTGAATTATTTACCGAACAAACTAGGTATGATCCTAGCTCGCCATATTCTGCTAGCAAAGCGGCATCAGATCATTTGGTTCGGGCGTGGCATAGAACCTATGGTTTGCCTATTGTTGTGACCAATTGCTCTAATAACTACGGTCCTTTTCAGCATCACGAAAAACTCATTCCTCAAACGATATGTAATGCATTAGCCGGTGAGACTATTCCAATATACGGTAATGGGCAGCAGGTACGTGATTGGTTATACGTGGAGGACCATGTCAGGGCGCTTTATGCGGTGTTAACTGAGGGTAAAGTTGGTGAAACCTATAATATTGGTGGCAACTGTGAGAAGCGTAATATTGATGTCGTTAACCTGATTTGTGAGCTTCTAGAGGAGTTAGCCCCTGAAAACCCTAATTCATTAAAGGGGAGTTGTAATGCTGAGGGATTTAAAGGGCTCATTACTTATGTTGAAGATAGACTAGGGCATGATGTTCGTTACGCAATTGACTCTAGTAAGATCCAAAGCGAGTTAGGCTGGAAGGCGACGGAGACGTTTGAATCTGGGTTACGTAAAACCGTAGAGTTGTATGTAAAAGCGGCGGTAAAAGCAAAGATGGTTTAAAGTCGATAAAGGCTGAGACGGGAAAGCGGATTATGGTATACGGAACGTTCGCAAGCTCACTTACAGAACGCTTCGCTGACGGTTGGCTCTAAGATGGTGCGAGGTTCTAGGAAAAGCAGGTCCTAGGTAAGAGCTAAGACGGTACAAGCTGGGAGGGTAAAGCGAACGGCCTGTTTTGATTACAGCATGAAGAGTATTCTCACCACGAAGCGCTTTCACGAAGGACACTGAGAAGTGCGTAGAGCAAAAGATTAGCGCTATTTTTAGTTGGTCTTGATGTTGCTTTTCTTCGTGTCGCGTAGCGCTCCGTGTCCTCTGTGGTGAATAGCTTTTGGCTTTTGATTACAGCATGAAGAGTATTCTCACCACGAAGCGCTTCGCTTTCACGGAGGACACGGAGAAGTGCGTAGAGCAAAAGATTAGCGCTATTTTTAGTTGGTCTTGATGTTACTTTTCTTCGTGCAGCGTAGCGCTCCGTGTCCTTTGTGGTGAATAGCTTTGGCTTTATAGTCTTAGCTTGTTCCTATTTCAATCTCTGCGTTAGGTAAGAGTTGCCGGTATTTATCAGCTAACGCTTGTTTGGCATCTGAATCGCCGTGGACGATGCGTATGTGTTTAGGCTTATTCTGTATGCCTTCGACAAAGTTTATCAGGTCTTGTTGATCTGCATGGGCTGAATAGCCGCTGATGGTATGTACTCCTGCTTTGATATCGATTTTATCCCCTTCAATATAGACGTAGCCTCCGTTTGGCCCGTATGTCTGAATATCCCGTCCTATCGTTCCTTTTGCTTGGTATCCCACAAATAGAATATCTGCAGTGGGCTGGGCTAAAAATCGCTGTAGATAGTTGACGATTCGCCCGCCTGTACACATCCCGCTTGCTGCAATTACCACCGCAGGTTTTTGCCTGCTTGAAAGGTAGTTGATTACCGCTAAGTGATCTTGGTGGCTATCTATGGTGTAAAGCTGATTAAAATCGAGCGGATGGCGCTGCTGGGTTAATACGGCTTTGGCTTCAGAATCCCACAGTTTTTTATACTTTATGTATTGCTCGGTAAAGTTTGCTGCCATGGGCGAGTCGACAATGATATCGATACTTTGCCACATAGGGTTGTGTTGTTGCTCAAAGATGATTTGCTCTAGCTCGTACAGTAGCTCCTGGGTGCGCCCAATGCTGAAGGCTGGAATGAGTACTACGCCGTTGTCGTTGACTGATTTCTCAATCACTCGGCGTAAGCTTTCAGCTCGTCTTTCGCGATTAAGGTGGTTTTTATCGCCATAGGTTGACTCTATCACTAAGGTGTCTACCCGTAATGGGCTTCTCGGGCTTGGTAATAGCGGCGTGTTACTGGCTCCTAAGTCACCTGAAAATACGATGAGGTGCTTGTCTTTGTCTTTGTCTTTGTCTTTGTCTTTGTCATTGTCATTGTGATTGTCACCGTCACTGTAAGCTAGCGAATTATTACTCAGTTCTATTTCAACATAGGCCGACCCCAGAATGTGCCCAGCGACGTTAAACCTTGCTTTAGCTTGTTGAAAGCCGCAGTCACAGTGATTCACCTCCAGGGTAAACCATTGGCCATAATCAATAGGCTTAATTAATTGTTGTAAGCGCTTTAAATACAAACTAATTAATCGCTGATTTCTGGTGACGCCTATTTTGAGTGCATCTTCTATCACCATGGGAAGGAGGGCTGCAGTTGCTGATGTCGCATATATCGGGCCATCAAAACCTGCGGCAAGCAGATATGGGATTCTACCAACATGATCAATATGGCAGTGAGTAACAATTAGTGCAGTGATATGGGTTAAGTCAAATTCTATTTGGAGTTGGTCTCCTGCGGTTTGTCCTGCTGTTTCAGCGCCTTGAAATAAGCCGCAGTCAATGAGAATACTTGAGTTGGAGTTGATATTAAGCTGGTGGCATGAACCTGTTACTCCATTAACAGCACCATGATGGATGATTTGCATAAATGACTTCCTTATCGTTGTTATTAGGGGGCAGAGACTAGAACGTGGCTCCGCCACGGCTAGAGCGTCGCTACGCTCCTGCTAGATTCTATACGAGCTTAAAGCAAGAAGGCCCTAGGTACTAGGAAAGCAGGTCCTAGGTACGAGCAAAGACGGTAAGCAAAGACGATAAGCAAAGGTGGAACGGTCTTTGGCCTACAGAACGGTTCGCTGACGGTTAAAGGCTAAGAAGGTCCTAGGAAAAGCAGGTTCTAGTTCCTAGGTACGAGCAAAGACGATAAGCAAAGATGGAACGGCCTTTGGCCTACAGAACGCTTCGCTGACGGTTATAACCCCAAATCTAGGAGCTTCTTGAATGTAGGTCGGCATTTATGCCGTCAGCTTTTCTTTGATGTTTTATGTTGTTGATGGGCTAAAGCCCAACCTACACCAGGCGCATTCCGACCTAGAAACGTCCGAGGTCTTAGCACCGTATCGGTTTGCACTTTAAGCGGAGCATTCTGTGAGTGAGCTTGCGAACGTTCCGTTATCCGTGAGCGAAGCGTTCGTCTTTGCTGTACCTCGTCTTAGCGGTAAAAATGTGGCCTAAAACAAGACTTTTTGCTTCTTGAGTGCTATTTTACGCCGACAATATTTTGTGGGTTTAATAATGAAAATTGCTATAGCAGGAACTGGATACGTTGGTTTATCGAACGCGGTACTTCTAGCGCAGAAAAACACAGTGGTGGCTGTGGACATTGTAGCCGAAAAAATTGAGATGATTAACCAAGGTTTTTCACCTATAGCAGATACAGAAATTGTAGATTACTTAGCTCATCACAAGCTCGATTTAACGGCAACGTTAGATAAAAAGCTAGCCTATCAAGATGCTGAGTACGTGATTATTGCGACGCCTACCGATTACGATACCGTGTCAAACTACTTTAATACCTCATCTGTTGAAGCGGTCATTCAAGATGTACTCGCTATTAACCCTAATGCTGTGATGGTGATTAAATCAACTGTACCAGTAGGTTACACTGAGTCAGTTAAACAAAAATATAATACTCAGAATATCATCTTCTCACCTGAGTTTTTACGTGAAGGGCGCGCTCTTTACGACAACCTACATCCTTCTCGTATTATTATCGGTGAGCGCTCTGAGCGCGCTGAAGTATTTGCTAACTTACTTGCGAATGCGGCGATTAAAGAAAATATTGATATTCTTTTCACTGATTCAACAGAAGCTGAAGCGGTTAAACTTTTCTCTAATACTTATCTTGCAATGCGTGTCGCGTATTTCAATGAGTTAGATAGTTACGCTGAATCGCATGGTTTGGATGCGCGTCAAATTATTGAAGGTGTCGGTTTAGACCCTCGAATTGGCTCGCACTACAACAATCCATCATTTGGTTATGGTGGTTACTGCTTACCAAAAGACACCAAGCAATTACGTGCAAACTATGCTGACGTACCAAATAGCCTGATTAGCGCAATTGTTGATGCTAACTCGACGCGTAAAGATTTTATTGCTGACTCAATTATTAAAAAACAACCTAAAGTTGTCGGTGTTTACCGCCTAATTATGAAGTCAGGCTCAGATAATTTCCGCGCGTCTTCTATTCAAGGCATTATGAAGCGCATTAAGGCTAAAGGCATTGAGGTTGTAGTATTTGAGCCTGTGCTGACAGAGCCCGAATTTTTTAACTCTCGCGTGATGCAAGATTTAGAAGAGTTTAAGCAAGTTTCAGATGTCATTGTATCGAACCGTATGGTTGAAGAGTTAGCCGATGTTGCTGATAAAGTTTATACACGAGACTTGTTTGGGTCGGATTGAGGCAAAGCTGAGAAGGTCCTAGGGAAAAGAAAGGTTCTAGGTTCTAGGTACAAGCTAAGACGGAAAAGCGGGAAAGAGCTGCAAGGTCAAAGGCAACGCTGTTTTGTTTTTGATTTCCCTAGTAGGACGTAGTCCGTCCTCGGAGCGAAGCGTCCTAGGTCCTAGAACCTTGCTATTCAGAGAGTTTGCGAACGTCTTAGTATCTAGGGTCTTCTTTTAACAAAAGAGAATTTTATGAAGTATTTAGTAACAGGTGCAGCAGGTTTTATCGGCTCAAAAGTCAGTGAACGTTTATGTGCTGCTGGCCATGAAGTAGTTGGTATCGATAACATAAATGATTATTACGATGTTAACCTAAAACTGGACCGCCTTAAAAATTTAGAGTCTCAGGCTCTTTTTTCATTTAAAAAATTAGATTTAGCAGATAGAGAAGGCATTGCAGCGCTGTTTGCAGAGCAAGGTTTTGATAGAGTGATTCACCTCGCGGCGCAAGCGGGTGTGCGCTACTCAATCGATAACCCTATGGCCTATGCCGACAGTAATTTGGTTGGCCACTTGACCATTTTAGAAGGGTGTCGTCACCATAAGATTGAGCATTTGGTTTATGCTTCTTCAAGCTCTGTCTATGGCCTTAATTCAAAAATGCCGTTCTCGACTGACGACAGTGTTGATCATCCTATCTCGCTGTATGCTGCGACTAAAAAAGCCAATGAGTTGATGTCACATACTTATTCGCATCTTTATGGTGTGCCAACGACAGGGCTTAGATTTTTTACTGTTTATGGTCCTTGGGGACGCCCTGATATGGCGCTACTTAAGTTCACCAATAAGATAGTGAAAGGTGAAGCGATTGATGTTTATAACCATGGCAACTTAAGCCGCGATTTTACCTATATCGACGATATCGTTGAAGGCATCATCCGTATCCAAGGCAGTATTCCTGCCGCTAATCCAGATTGGTCAAGTGATTCGGGCACTCCAGCAACGAGCTCCGCACCTTACCGTGTGTTTAATATCGGTAATGGTAGCCCTGTTCAACTAATGGATTACATCTCTGCGCTTGAAAAATCGTTAGGTATTGAAGCCATTAAAAATATGATGGATATGCAGCCTGGCGATGTACATTCAACATGGGCCGATACTGAAGACTTATTCAAGACTGTAGGCTATAAGCCACAAACTAGCGTCGAAGAAGGCGTACAGAAGTTTGTTGAATGGTATAAAGAGTATTACTTAAAAAGCTAAGAAGATCGCTGCGCTTCGAGGAAGTGACTATGTCACTGCGAGAGCGTCGCTTTGCTCCTACTAGATTCTATACAAGCAAAAGCGATGGTTATGAGTTGCAAAAGTCAAATAGAGTGAAGGTGGAAGAACCGGGGTAAGCTACAATACAAAGACTGACATGCAAGAGCTGACAAGTTAATTTACACCCCAAGGTGCTGCTGTTCTGTTGTTGATTTTCCTAGCAGGCTGAAGGCCGTCCTCGGAGCGAAGTGCCCTAGGTCCTAGAACCTAGAACCTAGGTCCTAGTCCAAGCCTTTATTTAAAAGAATATGATGAAACTAATACCTACCCTAATTCCTGATGTGTTGCTGATTGAGCCCAAAGTATTTGGTGATGAACGGGGCTTTTTTATGGAAACCTTTCGTCAATCAGAGTTTGAGGCGCTATTTGCTGAAGTTGGCATGGCTTGCCCGAGCTTTGTGCAAGAGAATATGAGTCGATCGAAAAAGCATGTACTGCGAGGCCTGCATTATCAACTGCAACAAGCTCAAGGTAAGCTTATTCGTGTAACAGCTGGTAGTATTTTTGATGTCGCGGTTGATATTCGTGAAGATTCAAAAACCTACGGTCAGTGGTTTGGGCAAATTTTATCTGCCGAAAATAGACTGCAAATGTATATCCCCCCGGGTTTTGCTCATGGTTTTTTAACTTTAAGTGATTACGCCGACATTATTTACAAATGTACCGATTACTATGCGCCAGAGTTTGAAAGAACTATTGCCTGGAATGATCCTCAATTAGATATCCTATGGCCGTTAGAAGAGGGGGCTAAGCCGATTTTATCGGAGAAAGATAAAAAGGCTGAGACGGTCCTAGGAAGAGCAGGTACTAGGTCCTAGTTAAGAGCAAAAGATGGTAGAAGCTAAGACGTAAAAGCGGAACGGCCTGCGGCCTTACGGTATACGGAACGTTCGCAGGCTTACTTACGGAACGCTTCGCTGACGGTTAAAAGCTAAGAAGATCGGCCTCTGGCCTGCTAGTACAGCCTACGGCTGGTGAGAGCGTCGCTTTGCACCTGCTCCTGCTAGATGCTATACAAGCAAAAGCGATGGTTATGAGTTGCAAAAGTCAAATAGAGTGAAGGTGGAAGAACCGGGGTAAGCTACAATACAAAGACTGACATGCAAGAGCTGACAAGTTAATTTACACCCCAAGGTGCTGCTGTTCTGTTGTTGATTTTCCTAGCAGGCTGAAGGCCGTCCTCGGAGCGAAGTGCCCTAGGTCCTAGAACCTAGAACCTAGGTCCTAGTCCAAGCCTTTATTTAAAAGAATATGATGAAACTAATACCTACCCTAATTCCTGATGTGTTGCTGATTGAGCCCAAAGTATTTGGTGATGAACGGGGCTTTTTTATGGAAACCTTTCGTCAATCAGAGTTTGAGGCGCTATTTGCTGAAGTTGGCATGGCTTGCCCGAGCTTTGTGCAAGAGAATATGAGTCGATCGAAAAAGCATGTACTGCGAGGCCTGCATTATCAACTGCAACAAGCTCAAGGTAAGCTTATTCGTGTAACAGCTGGTAGTATTTTTGATGTCGCGGTTGATATTCGTGAAGATTCAAAAACCTACGGTCAGTGGTTTGGGCAAATTTTATCTGCCGAAAATAGACTGCAAATGTATATCCCCCCGGGTTTTGCTCATGGTTTTTTAACTTTAAGTGATTACGCCGACATTATTTACAAATGTACCGATTACTATGCGCCAGAGTTTGAAAGAACTATTGCCTGGAATGATCCTCAATTAGATATCCTATGGCCGTTAGAAGAGGGGGCTAAGCCGATTTTATCGGAGAAAGATAAAAAGGCTGAGACGGTCCTAGGAAGAGCAGGTACTAGGTCCTAGTTAAGAGCAAAAGATGGTAGAAGCTAAGACGTAAAAGCGGAACGGCCTGCGGCCTTACGGTATACGGAACGTTCGCAGGCTTACTTACGGAACGCTTCGCTGACGGTTAAAAGCTAAGAAGATCGGCCTCTGGCCTGCTAGTACAGCCTACGGCTGGTGAGAGCGTCGCTTTGCACCTGCTCCTGCTAGATGCTATACAAGCAAAAGCGATGGTTATGAGTTGCAAAAGTCAAATAGAGTGAAGGTGGAAGAACCGGGGGAAGCCACAATACAAAGACTGACATGCAAGAGCCGACAAGTTAATTTAACCCCTAAGGAACTGCTGTTCTGCTGTTGATTTTTCTAGCAGCGAAGCGCCCTCGCAGTGAGCTTGCGAACGTTCTAGAACCTAGGCTCTAAATGTTTAAGTAGGTCGGCATTTATGCCGTCAATTCTTTTGCTTTTGTTTTTCCTAGCAGCGAAGCGTTCGAGGTTCTAGGAGCTAGAACCTATTCTTTCTTCCAAAGCTTCAAATGCATTTGGCGTGTCCTTTCCCCAAAATAGTTCTGTTACTGCTTGATAGTTATTTTTATAACTAGTTTGATTAGCCCTTTGTCCACTGTCTATAGCATTAGATCTCCGTGCGGCGATAGTCTCTGGTTCTAGCTGCTTTAATAACTCATCAAAATTTGTGCATTTAGGTGCGAACTCTGGCAACTTTGTGGCGTAGTCGTAGATATCTCGGCAATCTCGTTGGTAATGTTGTTCATCAAAGCGATAGAAGCAGATTGGCGTACCTTGTGGTAGTACATCAATAAATAAAGATGAGTAGTCTGTAATGAGTAGGTCCACCTGATGCAATAAACTATATACATCTTCTAACGGCGTAATATTGATAATGTTAGCGTAACTTGTAAGCTCATCAGCAAGTGCCGCCTCATTGGGATGTAGGCGTAATAGAAACAACTGATTATTAGCCACTAAGTGATTTGATAATTGCTGCCAGTTGAATGCTTTGCTGTACGGGTTGCCTTCCTGATGGCTGTCACGCCACGACGGAACGTATAAAATAATGTGTGGCTGCGGTGCAGGCTCACTTGGCTGAGTTAGATGGACTGCGAGCAGTGACTTAATGGATTGAGTTAGCGTGCTCGGACTCGGTTCACCACTTGTTGGGTATTGTTCTGTTGAACCTTTGACTGGTGAATCGCTTTCTATTTCACTTTTTATGGCGTAGCCGAGTGTAAAGTAGTCGGTTCTTGGATTGGTTGCACGCAAGAGCTGTGAGCTGCTGAGTCTAAATGCACTGCAAAAAAGCGAATCGATTAGCGGACTTGGGCTCAACATTAAGTCAGGCATTGTCCGTTGCTGGTGGGCAAGTAGCCATTGTTTACACTGGGCTAGTTGGCTTTTAGGATTAAAAACTTCGGCCATGGGGCCTGTTGTTATATCAAATTCAATTTTCTTCATCGGCAAGCCATGCCATAAGTTTATCTTTACTGCACCATTAGCAAGCCACTGATTAATATCGCCAATGTAACTATTATAAAAAAAGTATTTAGCCGTTAAGCTGTGGTAAATACCTTTAAATGACCAGCGATAATAAGCCTCTAGGTTCTGGCTTTGTAGCTGCGTGATCACAGCCTTATTGCCACTTATCCAGATGCAACGGATGAATTTTGTCTGCTGCCAATGCAGGTACAAGTATTTGCTGTTGTCACTAAAGCCCTCTTTATAACTTCCAAATACCGCTTTTTTAGATGTGCGCGGAGCAAGGCCAGATAGCATGAATATGAGCTTTCTGAGTATTGCTTTTAGCCAGTCTAAAATAGAGTATGTCATCATTTGTTTATCTTTTTGGATTGCTGCAACGGTGTTGAAGCTGTGTCATTACCATCACTGGTTTGTTTAGGTAATGCTAGGTTATTTTTAATCTCAGTTGTTGAGATCTCACCGGTTCGATCTAAGTAAATAACCTCACACAATAGTGACAGATCATCAAATTTACCTTTCCAGTCGTTACCCATGCCAAAAATACTGACATCATATGCACATATATCTTTTGCTTTTTGATTCCAATGGGTTTCTGGTACTACCATATCGACATATTGGCAAGCTTCGACGATTTCAGCTCGTTGAAAGTAGCTAAAAAATGCGGCCTTACCTTTTAAAGCATTAAATTCGTCTGTCGAAACTGCCACGATTAAACGATCGCCGAGTGCTTTTAATCGCTTAAACAGGCGCACATGTCCATAGTGAAAAAGATCGAATGTGCCGTAAGTGATGATTGTTTTCATAATGATCTCCCGCTTGGCTTATCTTGCTAATGTCAATTTGGCTACTTTTGCTTATGTTGAAACTTATGTTTTAGGCGCATGTTTTAGGCGCATGTTTTGGCTCATGCTTTAGGTTCGGCTTTAATTCTGTTCTAGCTGGTTATGTATTCGTAATTGTTTAGAGCGGTTAAAAACATATTTGATGAGTTGCCAATACTTATGTTTTTGTAAGGGCTGCGCGAATTCATCCTCGATTAAATCGCATTCTTCTTCAGGGAACGTTGCAGAGGCGTCTTCAACGGCTGAGTGTATTAATAGTTGTAGTGGGCCGTAGATCCCGTATTCATAGGCACTAAAGGGGTTGATAGGTTTGATAAATGGGCTACGACCGATAAGGCTTAATCGGCCTAAAACAACGAGGTAGAGCTGGGGGAGGCGACTCATCCATAGCGACTTAACATTCCAGCGCCAGCAGCTGTAGTGCTTATTATTTAATGTGACTTTCTCTTTAATTAGCGGCTTTCTAATTGATACCCCTCTCGTTAACGTATTGTTTTTGGCGTTAACTAAACAATAAGTTGCAATGAGCGGGCTAAACACTAATCCAATACAAAGAAGAAAAAGAGCAATACTTCTATCGCAAAGGGTCACGCTTTCAGTGTTAGCGAGGGTATGGTTTTTAGCCAAAATGCTGTCATCATTGAGCTTGATCGCGCCACCATTCCCGGGTGTGATCAGTGTATTCTTACACACAATGGCATTATTAACGTTGAGCCCTTTGCCCACATAAGAGTCATCTAGAATAATGCAGTTTTTAAGAC
Organism: Shewanella sp. 0m-6; assembly: GCF_052977325.1. Classification (NCBI taxonomy): domain Bacteria; kingdom Pseudomonadati; phylum Pseudomonadota; class Gammaproteobacteria; order Alteromonadales; family Shewanellaceae; genus Shewanella; species Shewanella sp. 0m-6. The sequence goes on along the minus strand of NZ_JBRIMD010000011.1, from coordinate 4,881 downwards.
TCGATTGCGCATCTACAAGGCAGTTCTTACCTAAAATACAGCTTTGCTGCAGATCTACACTTTCATCAATCCAGGTATTGTCACCAATGACCCCCCAGGCATTTTGCATTCTCAATGGGCCGGTTTTAGTTTTTGCTCCCACGTAAAAACCGTTTGCTTGGTCTGCACTACTGTAAAATCGTCCCTTAGGGCTAATTCCTATTATTTTTGCGATTGCCATCGCTTGATTAGCCTGCATATAGGCATTAAGACTTGTGAGCATGAAGCATTCACCATGCAGGATTTGAGTCACGGGTTCGTTTAATACCGCTGAGGCATCGCTTGGAATGACAACCTGATTGGTCAGCGGCCAGTTAAGCATCTCGGTATGTGAGGCTGCCGCAGGCAGCATCATTAGGCCTGCATTTTGGTTATTCATCTTGGCAATGACCAGACTTTGTTTCATCTGTTGGCTGAACTCAACAAATGCTTTGATACACGGGCTTCTCAGCATATCGCCGCGTGCAACTAATACAGATTCTGTTTTATCTACAGCCAATCGAGCCAGCACTTTCGAAGCATCTTCCTGTTCTCGGCTAAGAAAATAGTCAACTTCTAAGCCCCAGAACTCGCCGTTGCCGACTAATGCTTTTATTGCAGCGATATGCGTTGAGACAATGAGTTTTACCTGCTTAACCCCTGCGCTGGCGAGATCTTCTAGGGTATATTCGATAACGCTCTTATTGCTAATGGGCAATAGTGCTGGATTATAGTATTGGTTTAGTGGTGCCAACTCTTGCCCGTGGCGATTTGCAAAAATAATAGCTTGCATAAACAGCTCCTTAATACGCGCCGCGGGCGAAAATAACCGCAGGGATGGTCTTGATGAGGATAAGCAGATCAGCGGTGAAAGATTGTTGATAGATATAGTCAATATCTAGTTCAACCTGCTGTTCAAATGCAATGGTTGAGCGACCGGAGACTTGCCAAATACAGGTTATTCCAGGCTTTATCATTAATCGATTTCTATGGTGCTGGCTATATTGCTTTACTTCAGTCATAAGGGGCGGGCGTGGCCCGACTAACGACATATCCCCTTTGAGCACATTCCATAACTGAGGTAGCTCATCGATAGAAGCTTTACGGATGAAGTAACCTACTTTAGTGATCCTAGGGTCTTTTTTCATTTTGAAGATCACTCCGCCATTCATTTCATTTGCGGTGGTGAGTGATGCCTGTCTCTGCTCGGCATCTTGATACATGGAGCGAAACTTCCACATAATAAATGGACTGTTATTACGGCCTGCTCGTGTTTGGCTGTATAGCGCGCCGCCTCTGGATTCAAGTCTAATCAGCACGATAGTGAAGAGTAAAAAAGGTGACAGCAGTATGAGTAGGCTTGATGATATAAATACATCAAGCGAACGCTTGCAGGCGCAGTTAATACGTTGGTGCATGTTGAAAATGGCGCGGCGAGTATTGGCTTGTTTTAAATCAAACTGTGGCATCGCCTGGTTTTTTCTTGTTGCATTGTGAAGCTTAGTTTTGAGTTGGCTGCTGGTGAGTTGTGTTGCAGTTTTGGCATCAACACTTTCCTTATGGATGCGTAGCTTTTTTAGTTGATTATTTTCATGCCAAACGCGATATAGAAAGCTTGGGTTACCAAGAATGTAGCGTTTCCACATTCTTTTGGGCTCTTGCAGTAAACGGTAACTCCATTCAAACCCTATTTGTCTTAACCAGAGAGGGGCACGCTTAATTCGATTAGCGTAAAAATCAAAAAGCCCACCCACTCCTATTCCTACAGCGCAATTGAGCTTGGCTCTATTCGCCGCTAGCCACAGTTCTTGTTGTGGTGCGCCCATGGCAACTAACAGTATATCGGCTTTAGTTTGGTTAATTGTCTCTACAATACCCAGGCTCTGTGGGCTATTTGAGTCGCAGTCAAAGTAGCCATGATGGTAGCCTGCAATTTTAAGGTTTTTATATTGCGCTTGCATATTGTGAGCGGCTTGCTCTGCAATACCAGCGCGCCCACCTAACATAAAAATCGATAAGTGATTGTTTGAGGCGAGCTCACATAGGCGCGGAAACATATCAGTGCCATTTAGATTATCTTTTAGTGCTTTAGCTTTGCTGAGGCAGGCTAGGCGTACACCTATGCCATCGGCAAAAATCAAATCACTTTGTTGTAAGCATTGGCGATAAGCCTCGTTTTGAGTGCTGCGATTAAGGCAGTCTGTATTGACGAAACTAAATTGCTGCATGGGCTTTGAGGGGGCTTTACATTGCTGTAGAACCTCATTTAATAATTGGCTCATGGTCCAGTTATTTAGGTGTATGCCAAAAACAGTGATCTTAGTGTCGTGGCTCGTGGGTTTGTTAAACACTGCGCGAGTGAGCGTGGCGATGATAAGCGCTCTAAAGAGTGCTAACAGATAATGGGCTAAATTTTGGTGAGCCTTGTTGAGTGACGTTGATGCACATTCAAAGCAAAGGCCGGTCGCTGCATTCATCTGTTCAAATGAGGTGAGCCCTGGTTTGATGTAAAAGCGCGTATTTGACGGCTTTACTGACGAGTTGTTTGCTGTGCCTTTATTTTTAGACGTTGCGCTTGGTTTGCTACGTGCTGCATTTTTGGGTTCAGTATTGTCAGTGTCGACTTTGTTTAATTCACTCGGTGCTGTAAATGCAAATACCGATTGAGTGCCTAAAATTGTGATATCACCCTTAAGTAGGTTAATGAGCATCGGCAGTTTTTTGAACCAACCTGAGTATGAAAATTGCTTCAAACCTATTAGCGCAACATTAGTCGTATTAAAGTCAAGCTCCTGGATTTGAGCCGCTTCAATATAGAGGGTTTCTATAGTTGTATTTCTAGTGTTTCTGTCGGTAAGGCTTCTTACAAATCCAAACAAGATTAATGGGCTGGTCAGTAGCAGCATCAATAGCGCTGCACAAAGGTCAAAGCAACGAATACTGAAGCAGGAGTGACCTTCTAAAGTTGATTTTTCAGCAGACTCTATTTTATGTTTAGTCTTTTTCATTGTTGAGTCCTTACCAATAGTTGGGCTTAATTTTTATATATTTTTTTATGTAGTTAATCGTTAGGTTGCATATACAGCGCCAAATTTAAATTCGTTGAAAATCATTGGTTTGGTATTGTGTTTGCTTTTAGGTGGCTATGTTGAGCTAAGCATTCGCAACTTGCATGGCAGGTTGCGAATGGATTAATTGGCTAGGGTTTTAACAATGCAGGCTTAACACCATCTTGATGGATTTTCACCCTGTGAATGTAACTGAGTATGGATAGGGCTTGTTTCTCACAGCGGTTATAAACAGCCTGTGGTAGGTATTTCAATAAGTAAGCCGCGGCTAAGGTCGCTAAAGTTCGGCTGGTTTCTGCACCAATAATACTGGGTGCGATTTTAATGGCCTGATGCAGGCGCTTAACGGCCTCTTTGCCGTTTCTGTTACGGATGGCTTGCCTTGCAATATATCTCAATTGATAGGCTCTAGCCTTAGCTTCATACTGAAAAATTAGCTCAGGTGCATAGCCTGTAGCTTTATTTATCATGGTTTCCCAAGAGGCATATTGCTTGTTCAAATCAGCGGATAAGCCCTGGGGGTTTAAACGATAAAAGGTTAGAGGTGCTGGCAGCCCCTCCATTTTCCAGTGGGTGGTGGTTACGATCCTTAACCAGCATTCGATATCTTCTGATTGACGAAGATTTTCGTCGAAATAACAGCTATGGGGAACATGTTTACTCAGTGATTGATAGCGAATATCGCTGAGGGTTTCGTGACGGATCACTGGGGCCGAACCATTACCGACAGGGTTACGGCAGAGTAGATCTTGCGCGCTGATATTAGTGAGTTGCGGCATCTGGTAGATATTCATTCTTTGGCCTTCAGAGCTGATGAATAGCGACCTTGAGAAGCTGATACCAACTTCAGGGTTATTATCTAGGTGGTTAATATGTTGCTGCAGTTTTTCGCTGTGCCACATGTCGTCTGAATCAAGAAAGGCTACGTATTGACCTATTGCGTGGCGAATACCTGTATTTCGAGCGGCCGCTAAACCTAGGTTGGACTCGTGATTAATAATCCGAATACGAGCCTCTTTAAATTGCTGACAGATTTGTAAGCTTGAATCACTAGAGCAATCATTGACGAGGATTAGTTCAAAATTTTCAAAGGTCTGGCTAAGAACTGAATTGATCGCATCCTCTACAAACGCCTCAACATTATAGACAGGCATAACTACGGATACTTTTACGGCAGTTGGTTTTTTGGGGTAAGAGTTAACAGTCATAGTGAACCTCTAAGTGGTGAGGGCAAGTGTTTGGCTTTGGCCCGTTGAACGTTTGAGCTGAGTTTTAGGTAAAGGGTAAAGCTTGGCATGGCAATGACGTGCAGTATTAAGATTGCAAGTGCAACTGCTTGAAGCCCCCAGTAGCTTGAAAACCCAATCGTGATAGCAAGAGTAAGAGTAAAAGCGCTGTTGCAAAGCAGGTTAAGTTGGCTTCTACCCATACTAATAAGGTATTGACTGGCTGCTTCTCCAAGTGGACGAACTAAACCACTTAAGCACAGCAGAATAAATATTGGCAGCGCACCGACATCTATCCACTTCTGTCCGTAAACCAAAGGAAGGTACATTGGGGCAAGGAGTGTTTGTAGGCTCACAAGTGGCACTGTCAGTAACATAATGAACTTTAAAGACTGAAAATATTTTTGTTCCTGGCTTAGTTCATGGCTTAGTTTGGCAATTGCTTCGGGGCTTGCCTCATGGCTTAGTTTGGTAATTGCTTCGGGGCTTGCCTCATGGCTTAGTTTGGCAATTGCTTCGGGGCTTGCCTCATGGCTTAGTTTGGTAATTGCTTCGGGGCTTGCCTCATG